>JAVVPH010000041.1:0-10826 GCA_036655835.1 Oscillibacter sp. | reverse complement strand
TATATGACCGTAGAATATCAAAACGGCTATATGACCAGTCCCGCCAAATACCAAAGTGCTTCGGCCTTCAACTGAGGTCCGCCCCGGCTTGAGACCATCGCGCCTACGGGAAAATGATGGACAATTTCCTATGCGCCACGCCCTCTTCTTGCCTTTCGAGGGCCGTGAAATACGCCGCATACCGTAACGCCGTACCGCCCTGTTGACCTTGTGGTCAACAGGGCGGTATGTTTTATTTGATTTTCGTGCCGGCGGGGTTTGCGTCTCCCGGGGCAAGAGCTTTTACCAGACTCCCCCGGGATTGCCCTAGGGCGACAAAGCAAGCCCTTGGAAAAGGCCGAAGGCCGCACTTTGTGTGGGATGCCTTAGAAAAAATCCAGCAGCAGGGCCGCCAGCACCGTGAGAATGCCGCACAGTCCCATGGCAAGGCCGCTCATGGCCCCCTCTGTCTCCCCCAGCTCCATGGCCTTGGCCGTACCCAGGGCGTGGCTGCACGCGCCAATGCCCAGGCCCGCCGCCACCGGGTCCTTCACCCGAAACAATCGGATGAGCAGGGGCGCCGCCAAATTGCCCAAGATACCGGTGACCATCACCGCCGCCACCGCCACGGAGACAATGCCGCCGTGGCTCTCCGCCACCGCCGCGGCGATGGGCGTGGTGACGGATTTGGGCAGCAGGGACATCACCATGGCCCGGTCCAGTCCGAAGAGATAGCACAGTCCCGCCACGCTGCCCACGGAAACCGTCACCCCCGCCGCACAGCCCGCCAGCACCGGCAGCCAGGACCGCTTCAGCAGTTCCCACTTTCCGTAAATGGACACGCCCAGGCAGGCGGTGGCCGGAACCAACAGCAAATTGATGAGAC
The DNA here is from genome assembly GCA_036655835.1 of Oscillibacter sp. Classification (GTDB taxonomy): domain Bacteria; phylum Bacillota; class Clostridia; order Oscillospirales; family Oscillospiraceae; genus Oscillibacter. The sequence continues at coordinate 9,961 of JAVVPH010000041.1, read as the reverse complement.
TGCCCCCCACATAATAGGACGCGTAGGGAATGTCAAACACCACCAGCACCGAAATAATCAGGGCCATGGAAATAATGACGGGGTTGCACAGGGGCGAGCGGAGCTTGCTTTGGATTTTCACCCCCACGCAGTAGGCCGCCGCCGTCAGCGCAACGCCGAAATAGGGGGATTGCAGCAAATCACTCATGCCTTTTTCCGTCCTTCCAGCCAGCGGGTGGTGAGGCGCACCGTCCAAACCGTGGCGGCAAAGGTCAGCACCAGAGAGACGACGCACACCGTTAAAAACGCCGCCGCGTGGGAGAAAATCACATCGGTATACTCCATAATTCCCACGGAGACAGGGAGAAAAAAGAAGGGCAGATTGTTCAGGAAAAAATTTGACGTCTCCCGCAGCTGCTCCGTTTTCACCGCGCCTGTCAGCAATAGCAGCAGCAATAACAGCAGTGCCAGCACACCGGCGGGAATGGAGACCGGCAGTATCCGCTCCACCCATTGGCACAGCCAGCACAGCCCAAAGATCAGGCCCAGTTGTTGAATTATTTTCAAGGGAAGTCCACCTTTCAAGGGAAGATTTTACAAAGTAGTTCTATTTTAGGGAGAGGCGGGCAGGAAGTCAAGACACCGACGGAAACGGCGGTGATTTCTTGTGCAATTGTTTACATTTTCTTGTGCAAATCCCTCTTGCTCTCGGCAAATCCCCGTGGTATACTGGTCGCGTATCCGAGTTTATTTCCATTTGGAGGTGCGATTTGCAAAAACGAAGCCATAAGCTCCTGGCCGCTTCCCTGCTGGAAAGCGAGAATGGGTTTGACGCGCGGCGCTTTGAACTGGCATTTTTATTCGGTTCCTTTCAGCCCGATTGCAATCCCTTCTCTTATTTAAAAGGCTCCGTGCGCAGCTACAAGCTCCGGGGCCACAATTACACCAATTCTCAAAACTACATCAACCGCCACATCGACCGTCTGCAAAACCGCTCTCGCTGGACCATGTGGCAGTACTATACCCTGGGCAAGCTGACCCACTATCTGGCGGATGCCTTCACCTATCCCCACAACGAAAATTACGCCGACAGTATGCTCTCCCACCACCAGTACGAAACGGATTTGCGGGACTATTTAACCCAGTATCTCTCCCAGCGGGACCTGCTGCGCCAGCACGCCGCACTGGATTTGAACGCCGCCATCACCGACCTCCACGCCCAGTATATGGACACCGTCGCCAGCATCCGAGAGGATGTGCAGTACATTTTGGAGGCCACGGAGCTATTGATGGCCGGGTGCCTGCCCCAGTCCGCAAACACCCCCCAACCCGCCTCCGCCTGCTAAAATCTGGCGAAATTGCAGAATATTTGTCTATTTCCCGCCCGTTGTTTGGGCGTTTCGCCGGTTTTCTTTTTCCCCTTCCCGTGCTATGCTGAGAGCATCACAGAAACACACGAGGTATGAACCATGATCAATCGCACCCATGCAGCCGAATACCGTACCTTTAGCTTTACCTATTATTATGGTAAGGCTTCTTTGGGTTGGACTGCTTGCATGGATACCTGATTCCGGGCGTACCGGAACCATCGGTACATCATGACCCGCAGCCTGACGGCTGCGGGTCTTTTTTGTATTTATTTTGAGGAGGGAAACACCATGATTGTCATTTTGAAGAACAACCCCGACCGGGAACAACTGGCCAGTCTCATCGCATGGCTGCAAGAAAAGGGCATCATCATCCACACCAGCATCGGTCAGGCCAACACAATTCTGGGCCTGGTGGGCGACACCTCGCGGCTGGACATTGACCTGATTGCCGCACTGGACATTGTGGAGGACGTGAAGCGGATTCAAGAGCCGTACAAAAACGCCAACCGCAAATTCCACCCTCTGGACACCGTGGTCAAGGTGGGCAACACCCAAATCGGCGGCGGCAATTTGACCATCATGGCCGGCCCCTGCTCCGTGGAGAGCGAGGACCAGATCATCGCCGTGGCCAAGGCCGTGAAGCAAAGCGGTGCCACCATGCTCCGCGGCGGCGCGTTCAAGCCCCGGACCTCCCCCTATGCCTTCCAGGGCCTGGGCGCAGAGGGTCTGGAGCTTTTGAAGCTGGCCCGGCAGGAGACGGGCCTGCCCATCGTCACCGAAATTATGGAAATCGGCCAGCTCCCCCTCTTTGCGGACGTGGACGTGATTCAGGTGGGTGCCCGGAATATGCAGAACTTTGACCTGCTCAAGGCCCTGGGCCGGCAGGAAAAACCCGTTATGATCAAGCGGGGCCTCTCCGCCACCTACGAGGAGTGGCTGATGAGCGCGGAGTACGTGATGGCCGGCGGCAACGAACAGGTCATTTTGTGCGAGCGCGGCATCCGCACCTTTGAAACCTACACCCGCAACACCTTGGATTTGGCGGCGATTCCCGTTCTGCGGCGGCTGACCCACCTGCCCATCATTGTGGATCCCAGTCATGCCACCGGAAAATCCTGGCTGGTGGAGCCTCTGGCCACCGGCGCGGTTGCCACCGGCACCGACGGGCTGCTCATCGAGGTCCACAACGACCCGGCCCACGCCCTCTGCGACGGGCCGCAATCCCTGAAGCCCGAGGTGTTTGACAAGCTGGCCCGGAAGCTGTTTGCCCTCCATGCCGCCATGCAGACCTTGGAGGATGGACAATGAATGTGGGAATTGTCGGCCTGGGCCTGATTGGCGGGTCCATGGCCAAGAGCATCAAGGCCCGCACCGCCCACAGCGTGTTCGGCTTGGATTTAAACGACGAAACCATGACGCTGGCCCGGATGTGCGGGGCCATCGACGGGGCCTTGACGGCGGAAACCCTGCCCCGCTGTGACCTGATTTTGGTGGCCATTCGCCCCGGGGCCGCCATCGCCTGGGTGACGGACCACGCCGCCGAAATCGCCCCCTCCGCCATTGTGGTGGACCTGTGCGGCGTGAAGCGGGTGGTGGTGGAGGCCCTGGCCCCCGTGGCCGCCCGGCACGGCTTTGCCTACATCGGCGGGCATCCCATGGCAGGGCGGGAGCGGGGCGGCTTCACCGCCGCCACCGATGATTTATACGTCGGTGCCTCCATGATTTTAACCCCGGACAAGCGCACGGATATGCAGCTTTTGGAGACGCTAAAAGCCTTTTTCCTGGATATCGGCTTTGCAGGCCTCACCTTTTCCGACCCCGCGGAGCACGACCGCATCATCGCCTTCACCTCCCAATTGGCCCACATCACCTCCAGTGCCTATGTGAAATCGCCGGAGGCCCAGCTCCGCCGGGGCTTTTCCGCCGGCAGCTTTCAGGACATGACCCGGGTGGCCCGGCTGGACGAGGAACTGTGGACGGAGCTGTTTTTGGACGATGCGGACTATCTCACCGCCGAGCTGGATATTTTGGTCCAACACCTGACGGAATATTTGACCGCCCTGCAAAATAGGGACGCAGTCACCCTGCGCAAGCTCCTGCGGGAGGGCAAGGACCTGAAAGCCACCGCTGGCGGCAACTGAGGTCCCGCGTTTGCCCCGGTCTGTTCCCTGCGGCACGCCCGGCCCGGCTTTGAGCTTTTTTCCCCGGCGGATCCGCCGGAGAAAAGCCCGGTGCCCCGGTGCTTTTCCCAGGGACAGGCAGAACAAATTGATTCATGCAAAGGAGACGGCCCATGTCCATCCAAACCATTTCCATCCGCACCGCGCCGCCCTACGCCGTGTCCATCGGGCCGGGGCTGCTGGCGGACTGCGGGGCGCGTCTGCGGGCGCTGTTCCCCCCCTGCCATCTGGCGGTGATTGCCGACAGCAACGTGGCCCCGCTCTATCTGGCCACGGTTTGCAACTCCATGGAATCGGCGGGTTTCGCCGTCAGCTCCTATGTATTTCCGGCGGGGGAGTCCTCCAAAAATATGACCACCCTCTCCGCCATTTTGGAATTTTTGGCCGGCGAACACCTCACCCGGGGCGACTGCGTGGCGGCTCTGGGCGGCGGCGTCACCGGCGACATGGCGGGCTTTGCCGCAGGCTGTTACCTCCGGGGCGTGGACTATGTTCAGCTCCCCACCACCCTCCTTGCCGCCGTGGATTCCTCGGTGGGGGGCAAAACCGCCATCGATTTGCAGGCGGGGAAAAATTTGGCGGGGCTTTTTTTACAGCCCAAGGCCGTCCTCTGCGACACGGACTGCCTGGCCTCCCTCCCGCCGGAGATGCTGGCGGACGGGGCCGCCGAGGCCATTAAAACCGGCGTTTTATACGACGAGTCCCTGTTTTCCCTGTTGGAAGCCGGGGATTTTCAAGGGAAGCTGCCGGACATCATCGCCCGCTGCGTGGCCCTCAAGGGCGGCGTGGTGGAGCAGGACGAGCACGAATTGGGCCAGCGCAAGCTGCTGAATTTGGGCCACACGGCGGGCCACGCTGTGGAGGTGTGCAGCGGATACGCCATCCCCCACGGTCACGCCGTGGCCATGGGCCTTGCCCTCATCGCCCGGGCGGCACAGACGCTTGACTGGTGCGAAGCCCCTTGCGCCGCCAGGATTGCAGCCTGTTTGACCGCCTGCGCTCTGCCCGTCTCCATCCCCTTTTCCGCCCAGGAATTGGCCGCCGCCGCCCTGACGGACAAAAAACGCAGCGGCGGCGCGATCACCCTGGTGGTTCCCCTAAAAATTGGAACATGCGTCCTGCGGGAAGTCCCTGTGACGGACTTGGCGGCCATTTTCCGGGCGGGAGGGGCAACATGAAGCTTTCCATCACCCCCGCCCATCTCAGCGGAAGCCTTGCCGCCATCCCCTCCAAATCCGACGCCCACCGGCTGCTGATTTGCGCCGCGCTGGCGGACAAACCCACCATTTTGGACCTGCCCGCCACCTCGGCGGACATTGAAGCCACCCTGCACTGCCTGGAAGCCCTGGGCGCAGGGGTGGAAAAAGCGGGAAGCGCCGTGACCGTCACCCCCATCCAAGCCGTGGCGGAGAACCCCTTGCTGGACTGCGGGGAGAGCGGCTCCACCCTCCGTTTTCTCCTGCCGGTGGCGGCCAGTCTCTCTCCCCACGTCCGTTTCACCGGTCAGGGGCGACTGCCCACCCGGCCCTTGGGCCCACTGCGCACCGCCATGGAGCGACGGGGCGTGGCCTTTTCCGCCGACAGTCTCCCCTTTGAAACCCATGGGCGGCTGGAAAGCGGGGCCTGGGAATTGCCCGGCGACGTCAGCTCCCAGTACGTCACCGGCCTGCTGCTGGCCCTGCCCCGCCTGCCGGGGGACAGCGCTTTGACCCTGACCACCCCCCTCCAATCCGCCGCCTACGTGGACTTGACCCTCCACGCCCTCCGGCGCTTCGGCGTTTCCACCCCGAAAACGGACCAAGGCTGGTCCATCCCCGGCGGACAGGTCTTTTCCTCCCCGGGACGGCTCCGGGTGGACGGGGACTGGTCCAACGCCGCCTTTTTTCTGGCGGCGGGGGCCATGGGCGAATCCGTCTGTCTCACAGGATTAGAGGAGCAGTCCCCCCAGGGGGACAAGGAAATGGTGGCGATTTTGCGCCGCTTCGGCGGAAAAATTTCCACGGCGGGCGGCGTTTCCGTCTCCCCCGGCCCCCTCCGGGGCCAGCGGGTGGACGTATCCGAAATCCCGGATTTACTGCCTATTTTGGCGGTGCTTGCCGCCGTTTCTCAGGGCGACAGTCAATTTGTAAACGCCGGACGCCTGCGATTTAAGGAGAGCGACCGCCTGCAAACCACCGCCGCCCTGGTGAATGCCCTGGGGGGCAGAGCGGAGGAACAGCCCGAGGGTCTGACCGTCTACGGTGGACAGCCCCTAGCGGGCGGCACGGTGGACGGCGCGGGGGACCACCGCATTGTCATGGCGGCAGCCATTGCCGCCACCTGCTGTCACGGCCCCGTAACCATTTTGGGGGCGGAGGCGGTGGACAAATCCTACCCCGGATTTTGGGAAGCTTACAAGCAGTTGGGAGGGAATTTTCATGTCCTCTGAATTGGGAAACACCCTGCGGGTTTCGATTTTCGGTCAGTCCCACGGCAGGGCCATCGGCGTGAATATGGACGGTCTGCCCGCCGGAGAAGCCATTGATTTAGAAGCCTTACAGGCATTTATGAACCGGCGGAAGCCGGGGGAGAGCCCCCTCTCCACCGCAAGGCGCGAGACGGATACGCCGATTTTTCTCTCCGGCGTGGAGCAGGGAAAAACCTGCGGCGCGCCCCTGTGCGCCATTTTGGAAAATGGGGATCCCCACTCCGGCGACTATGAGGCCCTGCAAAATACCCCCCGGCCCTCCCACGCGGATTACACCGCCATGGTAAAGTGGGGCGGGCAGGTGGATTTGCGGGGCGGCGGACATTTTTCCGGTCGGCTCACCGCGCCGCTGTGCGTCGCCGGCGGAATTGCCCTGCAAATTTTGGCCCGGCGGGGCATTTTTGTGGGGGCACACCTCCTCTCCGTGGAGGCGGTGCGGGACGAGGAATTTCCCCTGTACCCCACGGCGGCGCTGTTCGCCCAAATCGCCGCCAAGCCCTTCCCCACAGTGGACGACGCGGCGGGGGCCCGGATGCAGGCCGCCATTTTGGCGGCGCGGCAGGCCGGGGATTCCGTGGGCGGCGTGATTCAGTGCGCCGCCATCGGACTGCCCGCCGGACTGGGGGACCCCATGTTCGGCGGTCTGGAAAACCGCCTGGCGGCGGCGCTGTTCGGCATTCCCGCCGTGAAGGGCGTGGAATTTGGGGCGGGCTTTGCCGCCGCGGCCCTGCGGGGTTCCGCCAACAACGACCCCTTTGTGGTGGAAAACGGCAAAATTGCCACGGAAACCAACCGCGCCGGGGGCATTTTAGGCGGCATCACCACGGGAATGCCCCTGGTGGTGCAGTTGGCCGTCAAGCCCACGCCGTCCATCGCCCAGCCCCAGCGCACCGTGGACCTGACCGCCATGGAAAACACCGCGCTGACCATCCGGGGCCGGCACGACCCCTGCATCGCCCATCGCGCCGTCCCCGTGGCGGAGGCGGTGTGCGCCATCGTACTTTTGGATTTATTATTGGAGGGAAACCATGGAACTTTCTGAAATTCGCAATCATATTGACGCGGTGGATGACCAATTGCTGGCTCTTTTTTTGGAGCGTATGCACCTCAGCGAGGAGGTCGCCGCCTATAAAAACGAACAGCATCTGCCCATTTTAAATAAGGAGCGGGAGCGGGCGGTACTGGCCCGGGTCACAGCGCAGGCCGGGGAAAAGGAGCGCTACGCCTACCACCTGTTCAACACGCTTTTTGAACTGGCCCGGTCCCGGCAGGCGGAATTGATTGCGGCCCCCACCCGGGTGGCGGCCCAGGTCAACGCGTCCCTCTCCGCCGGCAGTGAAATTTTCCCCCAGACGGGCCTGGTTGCCTGTCAGGGCATGGAGGGGGCCAACTCCCAGGCCGCCTGCGACAAACTGCTGCCCCGGGGCAATGTGGTGTATGTGAAAACCTTTGACGCGGTGTTCGCCGCCGTGGAATCCGGGCTGTGCAAATTCGGCGTGCTGCCCATTGAAAACAGCTCCTTCGGCTCCGTCCGGGCGGTGTACGACCTGTTGCAGCGCAAGCGGTTTTCCGTGGTTCGCAGTACCCGGCTGTGCATCCGCCACGAGCTGTTGGCCCTCCCCGGCGTGAAGCTGGAGGACCTGACGGAAATTTATTCCCACGAGCAGGCCATCGGCCAGTGCGGAAAATTTTTGAACCAACTGGGCGGGGTGCGGGTGATCCCCTGCGACAACACCGCCACCGCCGCAAAGCTGGTGGCGGAGAGCGGAAATCGCCACGCCGCCGCCATCTCCTCCCACCCCTGCGCCGCGCTGTACGGCCTTGCGACGCTGTCGGACGACATTCAAGACAGCGACAACAACTACACCCGCTTCATCTGCATTACCAAGGACCCCGCCATTTACGCCGGGGCCAACCGCATCAGCCTGGTGATTGCCTGCAACAACAAGCCCGGCGCGCTGTACGACATTTTGTCCAAGCTGGCGGCACTGGGCATCAACATGACCAAGCTGGAGAGCTGTCCGGTGACAGGGCGAAATTTTGAGTTCATTTTCTTCCTGGAATTGGAGGCCTCCGTGCAGGCCCCCGGCGTGCTGCCCATGCTGGAGGAGCTGGAGCGCAGCTGTGAAAACTTCCAATTTTTGGGCAACTACGCCGAGGTATAAGCCGTGGAGGGCAAGGTTTACGGCCTTTTGGGCCGGAAGCTGGGCCACAGTTGGTCCGTCCCCATTCACGCCGCCTGCGGCTGTGCCGATTACCGCCTGATTGCCCTGGAGCCGGAGGCGTTGCCCGCCTTTTTGGCCCGGGAGGACCTGGGCGGGCTGAACGTCACCATCCCCTACAAGCAGACGGTGCTGCCCTACTGCGACCTGCTGGACGACACGGCCCGGCGCATCGGCAGCGTGAACACCCTGGTGCGGCGAGAGGGAAAATTGTGGGGCTTCAACACCGATGCCGCCGGATTTTCTTGGATGGCCCAACGGGCGGGACTGGATTTTTCCGGGAAAAAAGTCGTGATTTTGGGCAGCGGCGGCGCGTCTCTGGCGGTCCGGGACCAGGCGCGGCAGTTGGGGGCCCGGGAGATCGTGGTGGTGTCCCGGACCGGGGCCGACAACTATGAAACCCTTGCCCGCCACGCCGACGGGGAGCTTGTGGTAAACGCCACGCCGGTGGGGATGTACCCAGACACCGGCGTTTCCCCGGTGGATTTGACGGACTTTCCCCGGTGCCAGGGGGTGCTGGATTTGATTTACAATCCCCGGCGCACCGCCCTGGTGCTGCAAGCCCAGGCCCTGCAAATTCCCTGCTCCGACGGACTGCCCATGCTGGTGGCCCAGGCGGTTGCGGCGGAGGAGCACTTTTTTGGCAAGGCCCTTCCCCCCTCAAAAACCGAGGAGATTTTGGCGGAGCTCCGCCGGGAAATGGGCAATGTGGTCCTCATCGGAATGCCCGGCTGCGGCAAAAGCACCGTGGGGCAAGCCCTGGCGGACTTGACCGGTCGGGAGGCCATTGACGTGGACGCCGCCATCGAACAGCGGACGGGCCGCAAAATCCCGGAAATTTTTGCCACCGACGGCGAAGCCGCCTTCCGGGCCATGGAGCGGGCGGCGCTTTTGGACGCAGGCAAGCTCTCCGGCAAAATTATTTTGACCGGCGGCGGCGCGGTGAAGGACCCGGACAACTACGCCCCTCTGCGGCAAAACGGGCGGATTTACCATCTGCTCCGCAGCTTGGACGCCCTGCCCCGGGAGGGCCGTCCCCTGTCCCAAGGGGCGGATTTGTCCGCGCTGTGGGCGGAGCGGGAGCCGCTGTACCGGCGGTTTCGGGACGTGACCATTGATAACATCGGCTCCCCGGCGGAGGTCGCCGGGGCCATTTGGAGGGATTTTTGTGCACATTCTGGTGATGAACGGGCCGAATCTCAATCTGCTGGGCCTTCGCCAGCCGGAGATTTACGGCCATGAGAGCTATGCCGACCTCTGCGCCCTGATACAGCGGGAGGCCGACCGCTTGGGCGTCGACGTGACCTTTTACCAGTCCAACCACGAGGGCGATTTGGTGGACGCGATTCAAGGGGCCTACGGGAAAACGGAGGGCATCATCCTCAATCCCGGGGCCTACACCCACACCAGCGTGGCCCTGCTGGACGCGGTGAAGGCGGTGTCCATTCCCACGGTGGAGGTCCACATTTCCGACCCGGATTTGCGGGAGGATTTTCGCCGCATCTCCTATGTCCGCGCCGCCTGTGTGGCCACCATCAAGGGCCACGGCTTGCAGGGCTATGTAGAAGCCCTGCAGCTGCTGTGTGCCGGAACCTACTGAGTGGAATCCAAACAGCGCCCGACTCGTGAGAGTCGGGCGCTGTTTGGGTTTTTACACAAAAAGGGCTGCCGCATAGCGGCAGCCCTCAGACTGTCAATAACCCTGCAATCTCAGAAAACGGGAAGGAAGATAGTTACGAAAGG
>JAVVPH010000040.1:0-10853 GCA_036655835.1 Oscillibacter sp. | reverse complement strand
CGGATTTCCGGGACTGGAAGTTCCGGGATTCCACGGTGGTCTGGGCGTTTTCAATTGCCTTGCTCAGCATTTTGTTCTCGATGGGGGTGTCCTCGTCGAGATCGAACTTCTCCATCATGTTCTGGATGCGATCTCCGCCGAACAGGCGCATCAAATCGTCCTCCAGAGAGATGTAGAACCGGGTTTCGCCGGGGTCGCCCTGACGACCGGCGCGGCCGCGGAGCTGATTGTCAATCCGGCGGGAGTCGTGGCGCTCTGTGCCGATGATGAACAGACCGCCTGCGGCGCAGACCTTTTCGGCCTCCACGGCAATTTCTGCCTTGTGCATGGCCAGCTTTTCGGCAAAGAGCCGCCGGGCCTCCAAAATGTCAGCGTTGTCGGTTTCGGCATAGCCGGTGGCCTCGGTAATCAGCTCGTCGCTGAACCCGGCGCGGCGCAGCTCGGCGGTGGCCATGTACTCCGCGTTGCCGCCCAGCATAATATCGGTGCCGCGTCCGGCCATGTTGGTGGCCACGGTGACGCCGGCGAAGTGACCGGCCTGGGCCACGATCTCCGCTTCCTTCTCGTGGTTCTTGGCGTTGAGCAAATTGTGCTGAATGCCTTCCCGGGCAAGGAGTTGGGAGAGCATTTCGTTCTTTTCGATGGACACGGTGCCCACCAGCACAGGCTGGCCCTTGGCGTGACATTCCTTGATCTGGGCAATCACCGCGCGATACTTCCCCGCCTCGGTTTTGTACACCACATCGGAGTTGTCGTGGCGGTCGTTGGCACGGTTGGTGGGAATTTCGATGATGTCCAGATTGTAGATGGTGGCAAATTCCTCCTGCTCGGTCATGGCGGTACCGGTCATGCCGGAGAGCTTGTCGTACAGGCGGAAATAGTTCTGGAAGGTGATGGTGGCCAGGGTCTTGTTTTCGCTGGCCACGGTGACGTGTTCTTTTGCCTCAATGGCCTGGTGAAGTCCGTTGGAGTAGCGCCGGCCGAACATCAGCCGCCCGGTGTACTCATCCACGATGATGACCTCGCCCTCTTTGACCACATAGTCAATGTCCAGCTTCATGGTGCCGTGGGCCTTAATGGCCTGATTGATGTGGTGAGAGAGGGTGCCGTTGGAGGGGTCGGACAGGTTTTCCACGTGGAAAAATTCCTCCGCCTTGGCGATGCCCCGGGCGGTGAGGGTGGCGCTTTTCGCCTTTTCATCCACCACGTAGTCCGCGTCGATTTGGGAGTCCTCTTCCTCCTTGTTGTCCATCTGGACCACCACCTGCTTTTTCAGGCGGGAGACAAACATCTCCGCCATGTCGTACAGTTGGGTGGATTTGTCCCCCTGACCGGAGATGATGAGGGGGGTGCGGGCCTCATCGATGAGGATGGAGTCCACCTCGTCCACGATGGCAAAGGCGTGGCCCCGCTGCACCAGCTCGGTGGAATAGATGCACATATTGTCCCGGAGATAGTCAAAGCCCATCTCGTTGTTGGTGCCGTAGGTGATGTCGGCGGCGTAGGCGGCCTGACGCTCCTGAGAGGTCAGCCCGTGGACAATCAAGCCCACCTTCAGCCCCAGGAAGCGATGCACCTTGCCCATCCACTCGCTGTCGCGCTTGGCCAGGTAGTCGTTGACGGTGACGATGTGGACGCCCCGCCCGGTGAGCGCGTTGAGGTAGGACGGCAGGGTGGCCACCAAGGTCTTGCCCTCACCGGTTTTCATCTCCGCGATACGGCCCTGGTGCAGCACCACGCCGCCCACCAGCTGCACCCGATAGGGGCGCATTCCCAGCACGCGGTCAGCGGCCTCCCGCACGGTGGCAAACGCCTCCGGCAGCAGGGAATCCAAGGCTTCGCCATTGGCCAGACGCTCTTTAAATTCCGCCGTCTTGGCCTGAAGCGCCTCGTTGCTCAGGGCCTTGTACTCGTCGGCCAGGGCCTCAATGCGGTCGACAATGGGGTAGATAGACTTCAGCTCCCGGGAGCTGTAATCTCCAAATAGTGTTTTCATGAGTCCCATGGTTTGAAACATCCTTTCCACTTTCCGCTCTTTTCGGAGACGGGATGAGCTTTCTTATTTAATAGGTGGCAAGCCACAAAAAAGCAAATGTAGCATACCATATCCATCTGAAAAATGCAAAGAAAAACTTGCCTTTGTGCAAAAAATTCACAATTGGGTGTGCTTACCCGAGAAAAACGGTTTCCTCCGCCCTAAAAATACGAGGGAAAAGCACAGCGCCGCCGCCTGCCCCAGAGGCATCCGCACCCGGATTTTACCGTCAAGTCTCCCCAACCGGCATCGTCCTCCGCGCCCATGCGCGGGGCATCCTTGTTTCCATGGCAGTCCCCTTTCGCCGCAGTATACGCCCTTTATCGGCCCGGGACAAGTCCCGCCGGGCAATCAATTCCAAACGAATTGTAAATTCTGCTGTTTGCCCGTCGAATTTGTTGCCCTGGGGACCAATTTGTGGTATGCTGTCTTCCATAAAAAACAAGGAGGACCTACTATGAAGCTCAGCTTTTACGGCGCGGACCAATGCGTCACCGGCAGCTGCCATTGTCTGGAAGTTAACGGCCGGAAAATCTTAATTGACTGCGGCTTGCAGCAGGGACGGGACGAGGTGAGCAACGCCGCGTTTCCCTTTGCGGCGGGCACCATGGATTATGTCTTGGTGACCCATGCCCATATCGACCATTCCGGCCGGATTCCCATGCTGATGAAGCAGGGCTTTCAGGGCCGTATCCTCACCACCCGCCTCACCGCCAAGCTGTTGGACATTATGCTGCTGGACTCCGCCCACATTCAAGAGTCCGACGCGGAGTGGAAAAACCGCAAGGGCCTCCGCTCCGGCGCGGCCCCGGTGGAGCCGCTGTACACCATTGAGGACGCCCAGCGTGTCAGCGAATACACAGATACCTGCGAGTACAATACGCCCGTCCAGCTGTGCGAGGGGGTAGAGGTCACCTTTGTGGATGCGGGCCATCTGCTGGGTTCCGCCAGCCTGGTGCTCAACGTCACCGAGGGCGGCATCCGCAAAAAAATCGTATTCTCCGGGGATCTGGGCAACGTGGACCAGCCCATCATCCGGGACCCCCAGCCCATCACCGGCGCGGATTACGTGGTGATGGAGTCCACCTACGGCGACCGCAACCACCAGGAGGTCTGGAGCTATACCGACGAGCTGGCGGAGATCATCGACAAGACCATGGCCCGGGGCGGCAACGTGGTGATTCCCTCCTTCGCCGTGGGCCGCACCCAGGAGCTTTTGTACTTTATCCGCGAGATGAAGGACCAGGGCCTGGTGAAGAGCAACCCGGATTTCCCCGTGTATATCGACTCCCCCCTGGCTAAAAAGGCCACCACCATTTTCACCGGTGACCTCCGGGGGTATCTGGACGAGGCGGCGGTGGAATTGGTACAGGACGGCACCCATCTTTTTAATTTCACCAACCTGCGAATGACGGAGACGGCGGAGGATTCCAAGGCCCTGAACGAGGACCACACCCCCAAGGTCATCATCTCCGCCTCCGGCATGTGCGACGCGGGCCGGATTCGCCACCACCTCAAGCACAATCTCTGGCGGCCGGAATGTACCGTGGTGTTCGTGGGCTTCCAGGGGGAGGGCACCTTGGGCCGCAGCTTGCTGGAGGGGGCCAAAAGCGTCAAAATGTTCGGCGAGGAAATTGCCGTTCGGGCGCAGATTGTCAACTTCAAGGGCCTCTCCTCCCACGCCGACCGGGACCATCTGCTGGCGTGGATACAGGCGTTCCAGTCCCCCAAGCCCCAGCACGTTTTCGTGGTCCACGGGGACCGGGAGGTGGCGCCGTTTTTTGCCAAGAGTCTCACGGCCCTGGGCTTTGAGGCCCATGCGCCCCAGTATACCGAGGTCTACGACCTGGCCAGCGGGGCACTGCTGGAGCAGGGCTACCTGCCCGAGCGCAAAGCCGTCCCCGGCACGCCCAAAACCCCAGCCGCATACGAGCGCTTGGTGGCAGTGGGCCAGATGCTGGTGGAGTCCATCCGCCGCAGCCGCAACCGGGACAACAAGAGTATCGCAAATTTTGCCGACCAGCTAAAGAACTTGCTGGAGAAATGGGAAGCATAAGTGGAAAAATTAGTACAAAACAACGTCTATACCGGCACCGTGCAGGGGTATTCCAGCGAGGGTCTGGGCATCGTCCGTCTGGAGGGGGCCGTGGTGTTTGTTCCCGCCGCCGTCCGGGGGGAGACTGTGGACCTGAAAATCACCAAGGTCATGAAAAATTGCGCCGCGGGAGAAATTGTGACCATTCACAATCCCTCGCCGGAGCGGCGGGAGCCCATGTGCCCCCATTTCGGGATTTGCGGCGGCTGTGATTTTCAGCACCTCGTGTACGCCGAGGAGCTGTTGGCCAAGCGCCAGCGGGTGCAGGACGCGCTGCATCGCATCGGCGGTCTGGACCTGGAGGTTGAGGAGATTTTAGGCGCGGTCAATCCCATGCGCTACCGCAATAAAAGCCAGTATCCCGTGGGGCCGGACGGTTCCATCGGCTTTTACCGCGCCCGGAGCCACCGGGTGGTCCCCATCAAGGAATGTCTCATCCAAACCGCCGTCTCCGACGTCACGGCCCAGGCCGTGGGGGAGTGGATGCGGAAATACGACATTCCCGCCTATGACGAAACCACCGGCAAGGGTCTGCTGCGCCACGTCTATGTCCGGGTGAACAAAAAGGGCGAGAGCCTGTGCTGCATTCTGGTCAACGGCAAGCGGGTCCCCCACGAGCCGGAGCTGGTGGGCCTGATTTGCGCCGCCGCCCCCCAGACCATCGGCGTGATGCTGGGTGCCAATACCCGCCCGGGCAACGTAATTTTGGGCGACAAATATTTCACCCTCTGGGGTCAGAATTATATTATGGACGAGCTGTGCGGCCTGCAATTCAAGCTCTCCGTCCCCTCCTTCTTCCAGGTGAACCGGGAGCAGGCGGAGGTCCTTTACGGCAAGGCCCTGGAATTTGCCGCCCTCACGGGGGAGGAGACGGTGCTGGACCTCTACTGCGGTGCCGGCGCGATTACCCTGTGCATGGCCTCCCAGGCGAAAAAGGTCATCGGCGCGGAGATTGTCTCCGCCGCCATTGCCGACGCCCGAGAAAACGCAGAGCGCAACGGCATTGAAAACGCGGAATTTTTCTGCGGCGACGTGGCAGAGGTTGCCGCGAAGCTGGAGGGAGACGGCCTGCGTCCCGACGTGGTGCTGGTGGACCCGCCCCGCAAGGGCTTGGCACCGGAGGTCATCCGCGCCATCGGGGATTTAGGCCCCCGCCGTGTGGTCTACGTCTCCTGCGACCCCGCCACCTTGGGCCGGGATGCAAAGCTCTTTGCCCAGGCAGGCTACGTGGCCAAACGCGCCGTGGCTGTGGACCTCTTCCCCTCCACCTGCCATGTGGAATCCGTGGTGCTGTTGGAGCGGGACCCCGATTATAAAATCCCGGAAAAGCCGGAAATTGCAGTGGAACAGGAACCCCAAAAATAAAATTAAAAGGACGGTAATGAAACATGGCTGACAAGAACATTAAAAAGGAAACCAAAAAACCCAAGAAGAGCGACAAAGCCCCCACCGCGTCCGCCCCTGCCGCGTTGCGCTCCGTGGTTCCCCAGCCGGAGCTGATTAAAAAAGAGAAGAAATTTAAGTAACCCGCACCATATCGAGGATGGAAAAGAGAGCACGCCCATGAAAGATTTGACCACCGCCGATTTGGTCCGGGACGTTTTGGAAAACGCCAGCGCGGATTTGGATAACGAGGAAATTATCCATTTGGTGTTGGAACAGCAGGTTTCCGATAAGCTCAATACCGGCGACACCTTCTCCCAGCGCATGGCGGACAAATTGGCGCAGCACGCGGGGAGCTGGCCCTTTATCATCGGCTTTATGGTGATTTTGGCCGTCTGGATCGGGGTCAATGTCGCCCTGCTGAGCCGCGCGTTTGACCCCTTCCCCTTCATTCTGCTGAATTTGGTGCTGTCCTGCCTTGCCTCCATTCAAGCGCCGCTGATTATGATGAGCCAAAATCGGCAGGACGAAAAAGACCGTCTCCGCGCCGAAAACGACTATAAGGTGAATCTGAAATCCGAGATTATCATTCAGGATTTGCACAAAAAGCTGGATTTGGTGCTGGAACAGCAGGAGCTGCTTTTAAAAAGGCAGGAGGAACCCAAGCCCTGAGCTGATTTTTTCGGCAATCCCCGCAGCGCTTTGCGGGGGATTGCCGCTGTGGAGCGGCCCGCCTCAAACGCCGATCGGCGCTTGAGGCGGGCGAAGCATGCGAAAGAGGTGACACACATGACCCTGTTTTCCCAATTTGACCGTCTGGTGGTCTTTGACACGGAAACCACCGGCATCGACTTTGACCGGGATGAAATCATTGAGCTGGGCGCGGTCTGCCTGACGGCGGAGGGGGAGACAGCGTCCATGGACGCGCTTGTTCGCCTGTCTCCGGGCCGGGTGTTGCCCCCCTTCATCACGGACCTGACCGGCATCACACCGGCCCAGCTTGCGGCGGAGGGGGAGGAAAAAGAGGCGGTGAGCCGCCGCTTTTGCCAACTGCTGGCAGGGGAGCGGACCTTACTGGTGGCCTACAACGCCCAGTTTGATTTGAACTTTCTCTACCGTCTGCTCCGCCCCTTCTCCCTGGCAAACGCCCTCCGCGCCCCCCGCTTTTTGGACGCGCTGACGGTGTATCGGGACCGCCGGGATTACCCCCACAAGCTGGTGAACGCCATCGAGGCCTACGGCCTGCAAGACGTGGCGGAAAATAGCCACCGGGCGGTGGACGACGCCCGGGCCACGGTGGCCCTGCTGGAAGCCATGGCGGCGGAGCGGGACGATTTGGCCCGGTACATCGACCTCTTCGGCGTGCACCCGAAATACGGCCGGTCCGGTCAGGCCATCTCCTCGGTGACCTACCGCCCCCAGCCCTACAAAAGGACCCTGCCGCTGTATGAGCAGGTGTGAAAATTTTGTGAATCTTTTGGAATTTCTCTTGCAATGTGACAACTTGTCAGCTATGATAAGCGACAGGTTGTCACATTTTTGCGTTTTTTGAGAAACCGCTTCCCCCAGGTAGAGGGCGTAAACTGCGCAGAGTTGAAGAAAAAGCACAGCCAATTTCGTATACAGAAGGGAAGGGATGAGGTGCCAAGCAGTACCTTTCTCAAGCTTCCGCCGGGAAAACAGGAAAAATTATTGGAGGCGGCCACCCGGGAATTTTCCCGCCGCCCCTTCAGCGAGGCGTCCATCAATCAAATTATCAAGGACGCGGGGATTCCCCGGGGCAGCTTTTATATGTACTTCCAGGACAAGGAGGATTTGTTCCGCTACCTGATGAAGGGCTATGTGGACCAGCTTCTGTTGGTGTTGGAGGAATTGCTCATCCGTGAGCAGGGCGATATTTTTGAAGCGCTGCTGGCACTGTACGACTATGTGCAGCGCAAGCAGGATGCCCGCCAGCTAGGGGAAATCGGGGCCATGGCCGCCATCGTGGGCTGTAACAGCGGCCTGCAAAAAACCACCATTTTGGATATGGTGGAGCCGGGCGTTGTGTTGGAGCGTCTGAAAAAGCTCATCAACCCGGAGCTGCTGGACCTGCGCCAAGAGGGCGATTTAAACGACATACTGGCGCTGTTGCTGCTGGTGGCGGGACCCCTGATTTATAACGGGGTGCAGTGCCGCCGGGATGAAGCGGCCCAGGCCCATCTGCGCAGCGTGATGGAAATTTTAAAGCATGGCATGGCGCGCAAAAGCTGCCCTGCCGCAACATGAATAAGGAGAGCAAGACAACGATGGAAAAAGAAGAACTGATAGAGGAAACCGCCCCCGACGCCACTGTCTCCGCCGATATGCCGGAGCATCCCGCCATGCCGGCGGAACCCCCGAAGAAGCACCGCAAAGGGCTGCTGCCCAAGTCCAAAAAGGCCCGTCGCTGGCTGAAAATCGGATTGGTTTTGGTGGTTGTGGCGGCAATTTTGGGAAGCTGTGTCCTGCAAACCCGGAAAAATCTCAACAGCCAACTCAGCGGCACGTACTTAGTGGATATGGCCTCCCGCCGGGACTTGACGGTCAGCGTCTCCGGCACCGCCGCGCTGCAGCCTGCGGACTCCTATCAGGTGACCACCTTGGTTTCCGGTGAAATTCTCTCCGCCCCCTTTGAGGAGGGCGATTTGGTGAGCAAGGATACGCCGCTGTTCGCCATCAACGGCGGCGACGCGGAAATCAACGCCCAGCGGGGCCAGATTACCGCCCAGCAGGCCCAGGAGGCACTGCGCCCCACCGCCCCCATAGCGGGGACTATCAACGAGGTGTACGTCCGCAACGGCGACTCCGTCACCGCCGGCACTGCCCTGGCCAAGGTGCTTGCCAGCAAGGATCTGTACATCGACTTTTTGTTTTCATATAGCGCTGCCGACGAAATTTATGTGGGCCAGATGGCCACGGTATTTATCGGCAATTTTGACGGCTCCGTCCCGGGCACCGTCGCCTCTGTGTCCGACGCGTCGGCCTTGGGCAGCAACGGAACGCAGCTGCGCTCCGTTCGGGTGAAGCTGGATAATCCCGGCATCGTCTCCGATGCCTTCACCGCCTCCGCCGCCATCGGCAACTCCGTCAGCTATGGCGATTCCAAGGTGACCATGGCCAGCGCCGCCACCGTCTACGCCTCCGGAAACGGCACGGTTACCGGCTTTGATAAGCTGGTGGGCAGCACTGTAAAAAAGGGGGAAGCCCTTTGCACCGTGGAGTCCGAGGCCAATCGCAACCAGGTGCGCAACGCCCAATTGGGTGTGGAGTCCGCCCAAAACGCCGTGGATAATTACCACATCAGCTCCCCCATTGCCGGCACAGTCATTGAGAAGAAATTCAAGGCCGGCGATATGGTGGAGGGGATGAACTCCGGCTCTCTGGCCATTATTTTCGATTTGAGCTACTTAAAGCTCACCATGAACGTGGACGAATTGGACATCGGCAAGGTGCAGGTGGGCCAGAAGGTTACCATCACCGCCGACGCGCTGGAGGGGGAGAGCTTCACCGGCCGGGTGGATAAAATCAGCATCAACGGCACCACCAACAACGGCGTCACCACCTACCCCGTGGACATTGTCATTCAGGAATACGGCCGCCTGCTGCCGGGGATGAACGTCTCCGCCAGCATCATCGGGGAGGAGCTGAAAAACGTCCTCTGCGTCCCGGTGGACGCGGTGAGCCGGGGCAACGTGATCACCGTTCCCGGCGAGGGTGCCATGAATGCCGAGGGCACCGGTGTGGTGGACATCACCAAGCTGGAGGAGCGCACCGTGGAGCTGGGCCGCAATGACGACGCGTATATCGAGGTCCTCTCCGGCCTTGACGACGGCGAAACCGTGCTGATTCAAAATCAGTCCTCCAATCTCATGCAGCAAATGATGGGAGGCTAACCCATGGGGCATCTCATTGAGCTGAAAGATATTTACAAAATATACCAAATGGGCGAGGAGACGGTCCGGGCATTGGACGGTGTGAGCATGACGGTGGACCAGGGGGAATTTGTAGCCATCGTCGGCTCCTCCGGCAGCGGAAAATCCACCGCCATGAACATCATCGGCTGTCTGGATGTGCCCACCACCGGCACCTACCATCTGGGTGGCATCGACGTTTCCACCATGGACGACGACCAGCAGGCCGAAATCCGCAATAAAATGCTGGGCTTTATTTTCCAGCAGTATAACCTGATTCCCAAGCTCACGGTGCTGGAAAATGTGGAGCTTCCCCTGCTGTACGCCGGGGCAACCCCGGAGGAGCGCAAGCGCCACGCGGTGGAGGCCTTGGAGCGGGTGGGCCTGGCGGATAAGCAGAAAAATCTGCCCTCCCAGCTCTCCGGCGGTCAGCAGCAGCGGGTCAGTATCGCCCGGGCCTTGGCGGGGCATCCGTCGGTCATTCTGGCGGACGAACCCACCGGCGCGCTGGACTCCCGCACAGGCCGCGAGGTGTTGGCCTTCCTGCGCAAGCTGAATAAGGAGGGGGACACCGTGGTCCTCATCACCCACGATAACTCCATCGCCGTCAAGGCCCGGCGCATTGTCCGCCTACAGGACGGAAAAATTATTTACGACGGCGATTCCCATGCCCCCGAGGCCATTGTCCAGCCCTTGGAAGAGGAAGAGGAGGCGATGCTGTCATGAATTTCGGTCAATCCTTTAAGCTGGCCATCAAATCTCTGCGCACCAGTAAAATGCGGGCGCTTTTAACCATGCTGGGCATCATCATCGGCGTGGGCGCGGTGATTGTCATTTTGTCTCTGGGCAACGGCATGGAAAACATGATGAACGAGCAGTTTGAAAAACTGGGTGCCAATCTGGTTCAGGTGCAGGTCTGGGGCCGGGGGGACGGCAGCACCCGCACCATTGAGCCTGACGATATGTATGCCTTGGCGGAGAAATACCCCCAGTATCTCGCCGATGTCAGTCCCTATGTCAATACCCAGGCCAAGGTCCGCCAAGGCACCCAGGAGTTTAAGCGCACCAAAATCTATGGGGTCAGCGAGGCGTTTTACGACAATGAACGCCAGCAGACCATGGACGGCCAAAAATTATCAGAGGGCCGTTTTCTGCGGTATATCGACGTGACGCGCAAGCAGAATGTCTGCGTCATCGGCTCCTTTTTGGCGGAGACCGCCTTTCATAACGACGCGCTGAACAAACAACTCACCATCGGCGGCGTACCCTATACCGTGGTGGGGGTGCTGCCCAAGCAGGGCGACGGCACCGAGGGCAGCGGCGACGACCAAATTATGATCCCCTACGGCAATGCCATGCGCTTCAACGGCACCAGTGAGGTGAATTTCTATCTCCTCACCAGCACCAG
>JAVVPH010000039.1:0-10930 GCA_036655835.1 Oscillibacter sp. | reverse complement strand
GTTGCCCCGTTTGTAAAGGAAAACATGGGGCGGCAGCATCTTTTTTGCCAAAGGGGAAAAATTTAGCACCGCTTTCACGTTTGTTCATAGTTTGTTCATGATTGACGACGGGGATTTGGGTATGGTACAAGTAATAGAATCTCGCCACCGAACGCAGAGCTTGTATGGAGGAATAGTATGAACAGATTTTGGAGTAAGCGATTGCCGGCCGTCTTGTTGGCCTTGACGTTACTGATGAGTTTGACACCTGTCGCCGGGGCGAGCAATGTGACCCCGGCATCCACCCATCACTACGACAGCGTATGGGCCCACGACGAGGCGAACCATTGGCACGCCTGCATAGACGCAGGTTGTCTTGCCAAGGGGGATTTTGAGCCCCATACCTATGGGGAGATCACCGTGCTTAAGGCCCCCACCTGCTTTCAGCCGGGAGAGGGCAGCCGCACCTGCATCCGCTGCGGCTATCTAAAAACCGAGACGATTCCAGCCACCAACCTGCACGTTGCGGGCACCGAGTGGAGATATGACAAGGACGGCCATTGGCATGGCTGTACCGTCACGCCGGGTTGCCCGCAAAAGCTGGACAATACGGCCCACTCCTGTGCCACCGGGGCCTATACCACCAATTCCTCTCACCACTGGCAGATTTGTGATGTGTGCCATGGGGAGTTTAGTAAAGCCGCCCATGTGGACGCAGATAACAACGGCGCCTGTGACCGCTGCGGATATGCCATGCCAATCAGCGCGCTCAGCGTGATCTTCCGCAACGGCAATGACACATACAGCACACAAACTGTGGCGAAGGGGAAAACCCCTCAAAATCCCGGCACACCCTCCAAAGCTTCCGGCTACGTATTCAAGGGCTGGAGCACCAGCGATCCGGGTTCCTCCGCCGCATATCGGGGGCAGAGCGTCCTCAGCTCGTCCCAGATTACCAACATTTCCATCACCTCCAACACCACCTATTACGCAGTTTATACCGTCAGCGTCTCCGGGCAGGACGTGTCTGTTACGTTGGACAGCGCGGGGGGCATCACCGCCAACGCCTCCACCGCCAATTCCTCCTCCCTGGGGGGCCAGATGGGCAGCCGCTTTAGCAGCAGCGTCGGCGGCAATATCCGCTATGTGCGCTTCGGCTCCACCTCTGGCAGCAGCTACGGGCAACTCTATACCAACATTGACCAGACGGCGCTGTCCACCAACACAAACTATTATTACGACAGCTCCGCCTACGGCAATTATCCGCTGTTCAACGTGTATTTTCTGCCCAGCGGCGAAAAGGGAACCTTTTCCATCTCCTATGCCGCCTATGACGAATACGGCAACTCCGCCTCCGGCATTGCCTCCTTTGTCACGGGAAAATCCGCCGCCTCCTCCACCGCCATCAGCTATACCGTCCAGCCCGGCGAAAAAGCGGTGTTTGAACGGTCTGATTTCAATGCGGCGTACCAAAAGGAACATTCCGGCAACGTACGCTATGTGCAATTCGACACCGCCAGCACCTTGATTTCCGACAACGGGCGGCTCTATTACGACTATGGAAAATCCGGCGAGAAGGAATTTACGAAAAACACCATTGACGATTATGCTTTTTATTACAGCTCCTCCAGCTATGGCGATTTTTCTCTGGATGAACTGTCCTTTGTGGCCAGTGACAGCTTCAACACCACGGTGAAGCTCAGCTTCCGGGCCTACGGCTCCGGCAGCAACTATGTGGACGGCACGGTGGAAATTCGGTCCACCAGCACAACCAGAGACGGCACCATCCACTATACGGTGAAGCCCGGGAAAGAAGTGGGGTTTGATGCCGCCGATTTTAACCGGGCCTATCAAAAGGAACATTCCGGCAATGTCCGCTACGTGCAATTTGACACGGCCAGCACCCTGATTTCCGACAACGGGCGGCTGTATTACGACTATGGCTACTCCGACGAGAAGGAATTTTCCAGAAATACCATCGACGATTACAGCTTTTATTACAGCTCGTCCAGCTACGGGGATTTCCCTCTGGATGAATTGTCCTTTGTGGCCAGTGACCGGTTTAACACCACGGTGACCCTCAGCTTCCGGGCCTACGGCTCCGGCAGCAGCTACGTGGACGGCACGGTGACCATCTCCACCACGGACAGCGCCAAGCGGGACGGGGACATTGCCTACACCGTCAGTCCCGGCGAGGAGGTCTCCTTCAACGCCGTGGATTTCAACGATTTCTTCCAAAAGAGCTACTCCGGCGATATCCGCTATGTGCGCTTCGACACCGCCAGCACCCTCACCTCTGACAATGGGCGGCTGTATTTCGATTACGATGGCTTTGACGAAAAGGAATTTTCCAAAAACACCGTGGACGATTACGATTTCTATTATCGAGACAAGGCCTACGGAGAATTTGACCTGGACAAATTGTCCTTTGTGGCCAGCCGGGACTTTAACACCACGGTGAGTCTCACCTTCCGGGCCTACGCCTCCTCGGGAAAATATGTGGACGGCACGGTGACCATCAAGCCCCCTGCCGGTGCCGCGGCCAAGGGCGCTGACATTGTGTACGCCACCACGTACAATGCCAATGTGCAGATCAACGCCAACGACATCGCCCGGTTTTTGAGCAAAACCTATCCCGGTTACGCCCTGCAATATGTGGAGCTGGGCGGCGTGCCGGAGAGCGGCGGGCTCTATTACAACTATTACAGTGCCAGTAAATATGGCGCATCCTCCCAGTTGAAGCTCACCGGCTCCAACTGCGACGACCAGAAGCTGTATTTCAGCCCCACGTCCAACAGTCAGTATGCCTTGACGGAGCTGACGTATGTGCCCAACGGCGTGAACTACTGCGTCCGCATTCCCTTCACGGCCTACGGCGGCGGTTCCCGCTCCGTGTCCGGCACCATTCTCATCAGCGTGAATGTCAGTGAGGTGGCAGAGGTGTACGGCGCGGTTCCCAGAGGCAGCTCGGTTGCCCTTCCCGCCTCCGCCATTTATAACGCGGTGGCCGCCGCCAGCAGCAACGCCCTTGCCAGCATCCAATTCCTCTCCCTGCCCGACCCATCCGCAGGGGTGCTGTACGCCGGGTCCGGCACCGGCACCAAGGCCAATCTCACCACAAAATACGGCTATTCCGCCGGAACGGACCGCATGACCCAGCTCCGCTTTGTGCCTGCCAGCAATTTCATCGGCTCGGTGGAGCTGCCCTATGTGGCCTACAATGCCAGCGGCAATGCCATCGCCAGCGGCAGATTCTGCCTGGGCGTGGTGAACAGCGTGGCGAAATACAGCGATATGCCCGCCTCCTCCTGGTGCTACAAATATATCACGGAGCTCAGCGACGCCAAAATTATCGGCGGGTATAAAAACAACACGTACCGCCCCAACGCCGCCGTGACCTACGGCGAGGCGCTGAAGCTGATTTTGCTGGCCTCCGGCTATTCTGTCCAGCCCCGGACCGGCACCCACTGGGCCAGCGGCTATCTCACAAGGGCCAAGGCGGACAATCTGCTGTCCGGCAGCGTGAAGCTGGATGCGCCCATCACCCGCTTGGCGGTGGCGCAAATTGCCGCCAAGGCCATGAAGCTGAGCACCTCCGGCCTTTCCAGTGTGGAGCCTTTCACGGATACCACCGACAATTTCGTGCAGGCCCTGAGCGCGGCGGGGATTGTGGATGGCTTCTTCTCCAACGGCGTGAGCACCTTTAAGCCTGGCAGCACCCTCACCCGGGGCCAAATTTCCGCCATCGTCTGGCGGATGGAGCGGGCCCGGCGCTGAACGCAGACGGGGGCAATGCCTTCTGAATCCAAAAAAACCGTGGCTGTTTTACAACAGCCACGGTTTTTTTAGTTAGAGGTTCCTTAGTCTACCAGTTCAAACCAGTCCTCAAAGGAGCGGATGTAATAGTCCGCCGCCGCCCGGATGCCGTCCTGCTCCTCCTCGGCGGAGGGGTCGTACACCCCGGCCACTCGAAATCCGGCGGCCTTGGCGGTTAAAATGGCTTGGAGGGAGTCCTCAAACACCACGGTATCCCGCTTGTTGGATTGCAGACGGACCATGGCCCGCTCAAACACGGCGGGGTTGTCCTTGCCATGATGGGCCTCGTCGCAGGTTACCATCCCCCGAAAATAGCCGGAAAGCCCCGCGTGGTCCAGGGCGGTTTCCGCCAGGGGGCGGTTGGTGGCGGTGGCCACGTACATCCAAACGCCCTGCATTTTCAGCAGGGACAGGACTTTTTCCACCCCGGGCTTCGCCGTGACATGGTTGCGGTAAAAATCCTCCACCATGGCGGTAATCAGCGCATCCATTTCCTCCACGGATTGGGTCATTCCATAGACCCGCTTGCAGTATTCCGTGCTCTGGCGCAGGCTCATGGTTTTCAGCTTCGCGCCCAAGCCCGGCTCCGGCTCAAAGCCTTGGGAGCGCACAAGGTCGGAGGCCAAATCCTTCCAGATGTGCATGGAGTCCAGCAATGTGCCGTCCATATCAAAAATCGCGCTTTGTAATCTCATAAAATTTCCTCTTTTTTGTTCTGAAATGGGTTGGAATTCCGGGAAAATCCGGGCCGTGGAAACCCTCCACGGCCCGGTTGATGTGTCAGCAGAGCTTTGCGCCCGCGGGGATGTTATCGTCCACGATGAGCAGGTTCAAGGCCTCCTCGCCGTTTTCCTTATGGACGGCGGAAATCAACATTCCGCAGGATTCCTGCCCCATCATCTTCCGGGGGGGCAGGTTGACGATGGCCACCAGGGTCTTGCCCACCAGGGCCTCCGGCTCGTACCACTTGTGGATGCCGGAGAGAATCTGGCGGTCGGTGCCGGTGCCGTCGTCCAGAATGAATTTCAGCAGCTTGTCGCTCTTTTTTACACTCTCGCAGCTCTTCACCTTCACCGCCCGGAAATCACTGCGGCAGAAGGTGTCAAAGTCCACCGGCTCCTCCGCTTGGGGCTCCAGCTCCACCGACGGGGCGACAGGCTCCCGGGCGGCGGCGGAAACGGCCTCCAGCTCGGCAAGGGCCTGGGCCATGTCGATGCGGGGGAAGAGGTTGTCGCCCTTGGTCACGTTGGCAGTGGGGGACAGGGACCCCCAGGTGTTCGCGCTGTCCCAGGTGCAAGCCTCCGGGCCTGCGCCGATCTGGACAAAGAGCTTCTGGCAGGAATCGGGGATGAAGGGGCTGAGGAGCACGCCGCAGATGCGGGTGGCCTCCAGCAGATTGTACAGCACCCGGGCCAAGCGGGGGCCGTTGGCGCCCATGTCCTTGGCCAGGGTCCAGGGGGCCGTCTCGTCAATATATTTGTTGGCCCGCTGAATCACCTTGAACACCTCTGCCAAAGCGGTGTGGGGGGCAAACTGGTCCATGGCGGCGGCATATTTGTCCCGCAGGGCGCAGGCAAGGTCAATCAAATCCTGGTCGGCGGCGTCTCCGGCCTGGTGGGCGGGGAGCTTGCCGTCAAAGTATTTCTCCGCCATGGCGGTGGTGCGGGAGAGGAGATTGCCCAAATCGTTGGCCAAATCCACGTTGATGGTGTTGATCAAAAGCTCGTTGGAAAACGTGCCGTCAGAGCCGAAGGGGAAGGTCCGCATCAGGAAGAAACGCAGCGCGTCCACGCCGAATTTTTCCGCCAGCAGATAGGGGTCCACCACGTTGCCCTTGGACTTGGACATTTTGCCCCCCTCCAACAGCAGCCACCCGTGGCCGAAAACGTGCTTGGGCAGGGGCATTTCCATGCTCATGAGCATGGCGGGCCAGATGATGGAGTGGAAGCGGACAATTTCCTTGCCCACAAAATGCACGTCGGCGGGCCAGTATTTGTCGTAATCGTGGTAGGCATCGTTTTCAAAGCCCAGGGCGGTGGTGTAGTTGAACAGCGCGTCCACCCACACGTATACCACGTGGCCCGGGTCAAAGTCCACCGGCACGCCCCAGGAGAACGTGGTCCGGGAGACGCACAAATCCTCCAAGCCGGGGTCGATAAAGTTGTGGACCATCTCGTTCACCCGGGATTTGGGCTGCAAGAAATCCGTGTTTTCCAACAGGTCGCGGACCTTGTCCGCGTATTTGCTCAGGCGGAAGAAATAGGCTTCCTCCTCCGCGTCCTTCACGTCCCGGCCGCAGTCCGGGCATTTCCCGTCCACCAGCTGGCTCTCGGTCCAAAACGACTCGCAGGGGGTGCAGTATTTGCCCTTGTAGGTCCCCTTGTAAATGTCGCCTTTTTCGTACATCTTCTTGAAAATTTTCTGGATGGCGGCCACATGGTAGTCGTCCGTGGTGCGGATGAAGCGGTCGTTGGAGATGTTCATCAGCTTCCACAGGTCCAAAATGCCGCCCTCGCCCTCCACAATGTGGTCCACAAATTCCTGGGGGGTGACGCCGGCCTCGGCGGCCTTGGCCTCAATTTTCTGGCCGTGCTCGTCGGTGCCGGTGAGGAACAGCACATCACAGCCCGCAAGGCGCTTGTAGCGGGCCATGGCGTCGGTGGCCACGGTGCAGTAGGTGTGGCCGATGTGGAGCTTGTCCGAGGGGTAGTAAATGGGGGTGGTGATATAAAATTTTTCTTTTTCCATGGTATCTCTCCTTATAAACGGCCCCTCCGAATGAAAGAGGGCCGGGATTTACGGGGTAGGGGGTTAATCATCTAGTATAGGATAAAAAATTGAAAATTACAACGGTTTCGGGGAATTTGTCCCACATTTAAATCAGCCAGCGGTTCACCACCGGGATTTTGGACAGTACCAGATAAATTCCGCCGCTGCAAATCAAATTTGCCCCAATCACCAGGGGGATGGACACAAGGCAGGGCAGAATCGCCACGGTGAAGCCCAGATGGGCGAACAGGGAAATCACAAACACGTGGACCAAATACACGCAAAACGTCCCCTTGGAGCATTCCGCCAATACCGCCCGGACCCGGGCCGACGGCTCTTTTTGCCAGGCCGTCACGCCGGTGTAAATCCCCACCGCCAACAGGCACACCCCCAGACTCATCCCCTCCCACAGGTGCTCGTAGAGCCCGCCCTGCCGGAGAGAAAACGCCAGTGTGCCGCCAAAGGTGGTCAAAAAACCCAGGAACAGGCAGGAGAGCCGAACCGGCCGGGATGGGAGGGGGTAGGTGCTCAAATAGTACCCCAAAACCCCGTAGCCGATGGAGGCGTAAGCCATATTCATGCCCCACTGCACCGGGATGCCCCGCAGCAGCGTCAGGGGCCAGAAGGGCTTGAGGGTGGGATATAAAATGCCCAGAACAAACCAGAGGGCCAGCGCGTATTCGATTTGCCGCCGGGTGGCGTGCTGAATCACCAGCCGGGTGAGGGGCAAAAACGCGTAGACCAACAGCATGATGTGGAGGTAATAGAGGTGGGTTTCGTGGTGAAAGAGCAGGACGTCCTTCGCCGCCTGCAACAGCGTGGCCGGCGAAAGGGCGTGGTCAATTCCCAGACGGAACAGCTGATAGGCCATGGCCCAAAAGAGCAGGGCCGCCAACAGCCGCAGCATATTTTTGGAGTAGAGCTTTTTGACGGACAGCTCCTTTTTCGGACTCAGCAGCAGTGCCCCGCTGCACATCAAAAACAGGGACACACTGGTGCGCCCCACGCTGCCCCAGAGAATGCTGGCTGTCCAGTCAAAGGACCCCGGGGGATTGGAAAGGCCGAGGATGCAGGTGTGAGAACAGACCACGTCAAAAATGGCGATGCACTTGAGCAAATCAATTTTCCAAGACCGGGCCGTTGCCAGGCTCTGCATAAAATCCCTCCTTCACAAAACAAAATTCCAAGGCTACTGCGCCATGGACCCGTGGCGCTTCCACCGGCCGGAGAGATAATATCCCGCCGACAGCAAAAAGCCCAGCACCCAGCCGATGCCGATGCCGTAGTACATATAGTCGGGGCCGAAGCGGTTGGCCAGAACATACACCGCCGGCACCCGCAGTAAAATCAGGGAGAGAACCACGTCCACCATGGGGAATACGCTCTCCCCCGCGCCCCGCATGGCGTTGTTCAGGCAGAACATGGCGGAAAAGACGATGTAAAACGGCATGATGCACTTGAGATACACCGTTCCCGCCGCAATCACCGCCGGGGTGTCGGTGAACAGGGCCACCAGCGGTTCGCCAAAGGGCATGATCAGGGCAATCATCAGGGCGCTCCACACCACGGCGGTGAACACCGTCACATGGATGCCCTGCTTGACCCGGTCCAATCGGCCCGCGCCGATATTTTGCCCCACAAAGGCGGTGACGGCGTTGGAAAGACTCTGCACCGGCAGGAACACCAGCTGGTCCAAGCGGGAGCCGATGTTGTATCCGGCGGTAAATTCCTTGCCGTAGGTGTTGATTTTGCTCATCACCACCATGGACCCCAGGGAGATGAGGGACATTTGAATCCCCGCCGGCAGGCCGATGCCCATGATCTGGCGGAACAATTCCCGGTCAAAATGCAGATGCCGCAGGCGAATGGCGAAATCGGGATAGTGTTTATTGATATAAAAAACGCCGAAGAGCCAGGAAAATCCCTGGGAAATAATGGTGCCCAGGGCCACGCCCAGTACCCCCATGTGGCACACCAGCACCAAAAGCAGGTCCAGGGCAATGTTCATCACGGCGGCGATGGCCAAAAACAGCAGGGTGGTCCGGCTGTTGCCCAGGCCGCTCAAAATTCCGGCGTTGGTGTTGTATCCGATGGTGCCGATCAGACCGGCGCAGACCACCACCAGATAGAGCCAGGCCTCGTCATAGGCGCTGCTCTCCACCCGCAGGAGGAAGAGAAGGGGCTTCACCGCCAGCAGTGCCGCCGCCGTCAGGGGAAGCACCGAGGCCAAAAAGGTGGCGTACACCGTGTCCACCGCGTCCCGCACCCGGTCCATTTTCCCCGCGCCGTAAAACTGGGCAATCACCACCGTGCCGCCGTTGCTCAGGCCCATAAACAGGGAGGTGAACAGAAAAATCACGGGGAAGCCCACCCCCACGGCGGCCAGGGCCCCGTCGCCCACGTAGTTGCCCACCACCCAGGAGTCCACCATATTATAAAGCTGCTGCAAAAAACTGCCTGCCAGCAGGGGCAGGGAAAAATAAAAAATATGCCCCGCCGGGCTGCCTACGGTCATATTTCTGGTTCCGCGCGACTCGTTCATAAAAACACCCTTTGCCATTTTTCTGGATATACCTCTTTACTTTACACTCATTCCCGGCGTGGGGCAATTGTTTTTTCGGGAAAAATCGGGTACAATGAGAAAAATTGAGAAAAATTCGAGCTTTTGGGAAGGAAACCACATATGAAACTGATTTCTTGGAATGTAAACGGCCTGCGTGCCTGTCTTGGCAAGGGCTTTTTGGAATTTTGCCAGGCGGCGGACCCGGATGTCATTTGTTTGCAGGAGACAAAAATGAAGCCCGAGCAGGCGGAATTTGACCTGCCGGGCTATACGCGCTTTTGGAACAGCGCGGACAAGGCGGGCTACTCCGGCACGGCCCTGTTCACCAAGCGCCCGCCCCTCTCCGTGACCTACGACTTTGGCGACGACCAGCACCGCCATGAGGGCCGGGTCATCACGGCGGAATTTGAGGACTTTTATCTGGTCTGCTGCTATACCCCCAACTCCAAGGACGAGCTGAAGCGCCTGGACTACCGCATGGTTTGGGAGGACGATTTTCGCAGCTACCTCTGCGCGCCGGACCTATCCAAGCCCGTGGTCCCCGGCGGGGAGGGGAAGCAGTCGCCATCAGGCGAGACGGCGGAGCCGCCCCGGAAAAAGCCGGTGATTCTCTGCGGAGATTTAAACGTTGCGGCCACGGAAATTGACTTGAAAAACCCAAAGTCCAACGAAAAAAATCCCGGCTATTCCATTCAGGAGCGGCAGAAATTCCGCGAATTGCTGG
This sequence comes from Oscillibacter sp., assembly GCA_036655835.1. Taxonomy (GTDB): domain Bacteria; phylum Bacillota; class Clostridia; order Oscillospirales; family Oscillospiraceae; genus Oscillibacter. The sequence goes on along the minus strand of JAVVPH010000039.1, from coordinate 1,079 downwards.
ATGCCGGCTTCACGGACGCGTTCCGCTATCTATATCCTGACAAAACCGGCGCCTATACCTGGTGGAGCTATCGCATGAAGGCCCGGGAGAAAAATGTCGGTTGGCGTATCGACTACTTTGTGGTGCAGGACGAACTGCGAGATAAAATCAAAGACGTCATCCTTCACGATGACGTCTTTGGGTCGGACCACTGCCCCATTGAGCTGGATATAGCCGAGGCGGGGGAAATTTTATCTGAAAATAAATCAAGCTCTTCCATTCAGATGGAACGCAGAGTATGGCGTCAGCGTTTGAAAGAAAGTGCTTTTATAAAAGACACAACAAGCCGGCTGATGCGCAATTGTGTGAACCGCCCAAAATTCATCGGCACAGCCGCCACAATTTTCGCAAATCCTGGGCCCGCCTCCCATGAAAGCGGAATATGACAAAGACAAAATCGCCTTAATTATGAAATATAACCCAACAAACGAGAGGCGTTGTTTGTAACATCAATTACCATTTTACTCAATTAGGATTACTGATCTTTTATGCACCTAATCAAACCAGAAATACTGACAGCAGCAATGGGACTACCTGCACAGTTTCGAATCGCGGCCGCCACACAACCAATTCCAAACTCATGTTCTTCGTTGTCTACGGCATAGCCCTGTTCTCGAATGATTTTCAATTCGGCATACATGCCGTCCAAGGTTGTAATCGTCGTAGGTGTGAATCTTTGAATTTCGGAGTGTTCCCAAATGTTTTTAACCTGTTCCTTGGGTAAAAGGGCCAAAATGCTTTTGCCAACACCGGTGCAATACATGGGCGCGTGCATCCCAACATGAGATTGCATTGAATTCAACATTGTAGGGGCATCATTCTTATAAATATACGTAACTGAACTGTTTTCCCATAAAACTAAATGGATCGTTGTTCCTCCCACAGCAGTGAAGAGATCATCCAACAATGGTCGCGTGACCGAAAGAACACCGCAGCTATTTACAACCTGACTGCCCAATTCAAACATCCGCAGACTGAGACAATACTTTCCAGAGGATTCAGACTTAAACGCATATCCCCGTGCCAACAAAGTTGCAAGG
>JAVVPH010000038.1:0-11054 GCA_036655835.1 Oscillibacter sp. | reverse complement strand
GACTTTGGTTTAAACAGCGATTTTTTTCATGGTTTGACGGCTATGATATTTACGATGCCGACGGCGGCGTGGTCTACACCGTGCAGGGCCAATTTTCCTGGGGGCATTGCCTCCACATTCTCGACTCGGCGGGCAACCACATCGCCACGGTGCGGGAGCGGGTGCTGACCTTCCTGCCCCAGTTTGAGCTGTATGTGGGGGAACAGGCCGTGGGCTGTATCCGCAAGGAATTTACCCTGTTCCGTCCCCGGTACGACATTGATTGCAACGGCTGGCAGGTGGAGGGCGATTTTTTTGAATGGAATTACGCCATTTCAGACAGCGTCGGCCGCCAAGTGGCCCGGGTGAACAAGGAACTGCTCCAGTGGACGGACAGCTACGTCATCGACGTGGCGGACAGTGGGGACGCGCTGTATGCCCTGATGCTAGTGTTGGCCATTGACGCGGAAAAATGCTCCCGGGAATAAAAAAGAACGCTGTTGCAGCTGCAACAGCGTTCTTTTTTTAAATCAAAGATTATTTTTTCCTCGGGCCATGTATTTGCCCTCGGGACCGGCCAGAACATTGCCCCGCTCCACGGCCAAATTGCCCCGCAGATAGACCTGGGAAATGCCGCCGACGGTGACAAAGCCCTCGTAGGGCGTGTAGCCCGCGGCGGATACGCAGTCGTCCCCGCGGATGACATGGCTGGCCTTGGGGTCGTACACCACAATGTCCGCGTCACTGCCCCGGCGCAAAATACCCTTGCGGGGATAGAGGCCGTACAGTCGGGCGGGATTTTCGGACAGCAGGCGGCACATCTGGGCCAGCGACAGGTTCTTTTTCGCCACGCCGTAGGAATAAATCAGCTCGCCCCGGGTTTCCACACCGGGAAGTCCCCCGGGAATGGCGGTGAAATCCTCTCGCCCCGCGTCCTTTTGGGCCAGAGTGAAGGAGCAGTGGTCGGTGGCGATGGTCTGAATCTCGCCCCGGCGCAGACCCCGCCAAAGGTAGGGCTGTTCGCCCTTTTCCCGCAGGGGCGGCGCGCAGATATACCGGGCGGCGGTGGCGTAGTCCTCGTTAAAATACAGGGATTCATCCAGCAGCAAATAGTGGGGGCAAGTCTCCACATACACGGTTTGCCCCCGCTGGCGTGCCGCCTCCACCTCCCGCAGGGACTCGTGGTTGGTCAGGTGGACAATGACCACAGGACAATTGGCCGCCTGGGCAATGCGCAGGGCGCGGGAGACGGCCTCCGCCTCCAAATAGGAGGGGCGGGAGAGGGGATGAGAGGCGGGAGAGAGCTTTCCGGCGGCCTTGCGCTCGGCAATCATGGCGTCGATGACCCCGGCATTTTCGCAGTGCAGTCCCACGATGCCGCCCATGGCCCGAATTTTTTTCATAGCGGAATAGACCGCCCCGTCGCCAATCATCATGGCGGGGTAGGTGAGGTACATTTTAAAGGAGGAGATGCCTGCGGCAAACATATCCGGCAGCTCGGCGGCAATGGAGTCGTTCCAGTCGTCGATGGTCATGTGAAAACCATAGTCGCAGTAGGTTTTTCCGTCGGCCTTGCGGTGCCAGATGTCCAGCCCCTCGTGGAGGGACTGGCCCTTGTTGGGGCAGGCAAAATCCACCACGGTGGTGGTGCCGCCCCGGAGCGCGGCCCGACTGCCGGAGGCAAAATCGTCGGCAGTGGTGGTGTTGCACACGTCCAAATCGAAATGTGTGTGCCCGTCGATAAAGCCGGGAAACAGCAGACAGCCGGATACATCGGTGACGCAATCCGCGTCGCAGAGCAGATTCCGGCCCACCCGGGCAATTTTTTCGCCGTCTATCAGCACATCTGCCCGGTGCGCGCCGGTGCCGGAGACCACGCTGCCGCCCTTGAGTAACGTTTTCACAGGAAACCCTCCCATTCGCATTGTTTGATTGAGGTCAGTATATCATGACCCATTGTGAATTTCTAGTATCTCCATGGGAAAAAGTAAAAAAATCCTCCCGCCAAGCGACGCCGGCGGAAGCATTTTTAAAGCGTCTCAAAGCCCCACGGAAGCATCCGACAGGAGCGTCTGTTCCGCCGAAATTTGCGTTACAGCGGGTTTGCGGCGGGCGGTGCATCCGCCTTGGCACAGTCGGCGGGGCGGCCGGAGAGCATTTCCAGCCCATGGGCGAGGGCGGGGAGGACCGCCTCCAAATTTTCCCGGGCGGCCTTGGGGGAGCCGGGGAGATTGAGCATCAGCGTCCCGCCGCGAATGCCCGCCTGGGCACGGGACAGCATGGCCCGAGGCGTGATTTGGAGGGAGGCGTAGCGCATGGCCTCCGGGATGCCGGGGGTCAGTCGGTCACACACCGCCAAGGTGGCCTCCGGGGTCACGTCCCGAGGGGAGAAGCCGGTGCCGCCGGTGGTGACCAAAAGCTGGATACCGCCCCCATCGGCAATGGTCCGCAGAGCGGCTTCAATTTGGGGCTGTTCGTCCGGCACAAGGGCGCAGGCCGTCACGGTATATCCGGCGGCGCGGAGCAGATTTGCCACCAGCGGCCCGCCCTCGTCCGGGCGTTCCCCGGAAAAACAGCGGTCGCTGACGGTCAATACGGCGGCAGTAAACATGGCGATTTCCTCCTATTTTAAGAGCAAAATATCCTCCGGCGCAAGGGAGATCGTGAGCGGTGTGTCCACCGAAACGGCGGCCTCCAGCTCCATGCGCAGCAGCGGCGCGGCGGGACCGGCTCCCCGGGGCCGCAGCAGCGCGATGCCGCCGGAGAGGTCCGGGATGCGGTGGACCAGTTCGCAGGAGATGGCATTTTCCGCCCCCGCCTCCGCCAAGCGGACGTGGCAGGCCCGGATGCCCACGGCGGTTAGTTCCGGTGGAATCGGACCCTTGCAGGAGAGGGTGACGTTCCATTCCGGCAGAAAAACACCCTCGCCGCATTGCCGTGCCGCCGCGAAATTTTCACAGCCGGACAGCCGGGCGGCGGCCACAGTGCCGGGGCGGCGGAACAAGTCCTCCCGGGAGGTGACGGCCTGGGAGCGGCCCCGGTCCAGCACGCAGATGGCGGGGCAGTTGCGAAAGACCTCCCCCCGGTCGTGGGATACCCACAGCACCGGGCCGGAAAAGGCGTCCAGTGTCTCCGTCAGCTCCCATTCCAGCTGGGCTTTTAAAAAGCTATCCAGGGCGGAAAAGGGCTCGTCCAGCAAAATGGCCTCCGGCTGAGAGGCTAAGATGCGGCCCAGTGCCGCCCGCTGTTGCTGTCCGCCGGAGAGCTGCCAGGGCTTTTGCCCCGCCACGTCCTCCAGCTGGAAGCGCCGGAGCAGTGCCGCCACGTCGTCGGCGTTTCGCGCCGCCACGGCGATATTTTGGCGGACGGTCATATGGGGAAAGAGGGCGTAATTCTGGAAGAGATAGCCCACCCGCCGTTTTTGCGGCGGCAGGTTGATGTGGGCGGCGCTGTCAAACAAAACCCGCCCATTGAGGACAATTCGGCCCTCGTCCGGCGTGATCATCCCGGCGATGCACTTTAGCGTCACGGACTTTCCACAGCCCGACGCCCCCAGCAGGGCCAAGCGTGCCTCGCCCACATCAAATTGGACGTGGAGCTGAAAATCCCCCAGTTGCTTGTGAATTTCCACGCTGAGCTTCATCCCCGCCTGCCCCCCTTTCCCGTTTGCCGCCGGCGGCTTTCCAGCAGATTCACCGTCAGCAGAAAGACGGCGGAAAGGGCGATGTTCACCAGTACCCACCGCCCCGCCAATGGGTCATTTCCCGTTCGCCAGAGCTGGTAGACGGTGGTGGAGATGGTGGCGGTGCGGCCGGGGGTGTAGCCCGCCAGCATGGAGGTCGCGCCGTATTCGCCCAAGGCCCGGGCGAAGGCCAGCACCGTTCCCGCCAGAATCCCCTGTCGGCAGACCGGCATTTGAATCCGCCAGAATATGGCCCGGTTGGAAAGCCCCAGGGTCTGTCCGGCCTCCCGCAGGCTGGGGTCAAAGCTCTCAAACGCGCCCCGGGCCGTGCGATACAGCAGGGGAAAGGCCACCACCACCGTGGCGAACACGGCGGACCACCACTGCATTACCAGCTTCGTGTCAAAAATTGTCAAGGCCCACGCGCCAATGGGCCGCCGAGGACCCAGCAAAAGCAGCAGTAGCCAGCCCACCACCGTGGGCGGCAAAACCAGCGGCAGTGTCAGCACCACATCCAGCACGCCCTTCACCAGGGGAGAGAGCCGGGCGATGGACTGCGCCGCCCAAATGCCCAGAAAGAACACGAGCACCGTGGAAATGGCGGCGATGCGCAGGGAGTTCCAAAGGGGGTACCAATCCATCGGTCATCACGTCCTGTCAAGGCGTTTTAAAACGCCGAAAATTTTTAGAAAAGCGGGAAACAGCCCGCGGCGCGGGGGTTTCCCCCAGAGCTGCGGGAGACTGCGTTGGCTGAACTGCCGCCGAAAAGCGAAATTTATTTCGCGGCGCTAAAGCCCACGGATTCAAACACCGTCATGGCATCCGCCCCGGTGAGATAGTCCAAAAATGCCTGCGCCGCCTGGGGAGCCGCGCTGCCCTTGAGCACGGCGGCGGGATAGATGACCTGCCCGCACTGCTCCACCGTGGCGGTGTCCACCACAGTGAGTCCGGCGGAATGTGCGTCGGTGGCATAGATAACGCCGCAGTCCACGGCGGCCTCCGCCACCTGACTTGTGACCTCCTTCACGTTGGAGCCGTAGGTCAGCACGCCGCTTGTTGCCAGAGCGGCTTCGTCCAAGCCGTAAAAGGTCAAAATTTTCTGGGTGTACTGCCCCACGGGCACGTCGCTGTTGCCCATGGCCAGCAGGACCTCGCCGCTTTTCAGCAGCTCGGCAAGCCCGTCAAAGCCGGTGATGCCCTTGGGATTCCCCTGGGGAACCGCCAGCGTCACCTTGTTTTCCAGCAGCTTGATCCGGGTGGCGGAGTCGATAAAATCCAGCTTGTCTGGATTTTTTTCCGCATCGCAGGCGGCGTCCAGTTGGTTCATCTGCTTGGGAGAGGCGGAGAGAAAGAGGTCGCAATCCGCGCCGTTTTCAATTTGCGTTTTCAGTGTGCCGGAGGAATCGTAGGTTGCCGTGATGGTCACATGGGGGGCAACGGCCTTGTAGCTCGCGATGATTTCATCCAGAGAGTCGGTGAGGGAGGCGGCGGCGAACACGGTCAGCTCCACCGGCTCGGCGGCGGGGGCCGCCGGTGCTTCTGCGGGGGCTTTTTCTCCGCAGGCGGTGAGGGACAGCGTCAGCAGTGCCGTCAGGGTAAGAGCCAAAAACTTTTTCATGTGTAAAATTTCCTTTTTATTTCAAATGTATTTTCATTTTGATGCGTTGGACCTGTGAGAAAGCACCGGTTATTTTCCGAAGGGGCAGTTCGGCCAGTGGCAGGGCTTGCACCCCAGGCAAAGCCCGCCCTCGCCCATGGCGACAAAATCCCGCCGTGCAAGGCGGAGGCCCGCCGCCACCCGGGGCAGGACCAAATCGAAAACGGTGGCCCCGGCGTACATCACACAGCCCGGCAGGCCCATGACCACGGTGCCGTCGTCGTAATACCCCAGTAAAAACATGGCGCCGGGCAGCACCGGCGCGCCGTAGGTGACAATGTCCGCCCCGCTTTTTTGAATACCGCCGGGGGTGTTGTCGTCCGGGTCCACGCTCATGCCGCCGGTGCAGACAATCATGCTTGCCCCGGTTTTCCGCATTTGGGCAATGCCCTCCGCCACTGCATCCACGCCGTCGCCGGAGTTCATTTGAGCGATGGTTTCGATGCCGTAGGAGGCCAGTTTGTCCCGCACCACCGGCGTAAACGTGTCCGCAATCAGACCGTTTTTCACCTCACTGCCGGTGGTGACGATGGCGGCGGTTTTCAGGGTAAAGGGCAGCAGCTCCAGCAGAGGTGTTTCCCCCGCCGCGGCCTCCGCCCCGCGCAGTTTTTCCTCCGCAATGATGAGGGGAATCACCCGGGTGCCCGCCAGCTTGTCTCCCCGGCGGACGGCGGTGTTGCCGTGGCGGGTGGCGATCATCAAATCCTCCACGGAGTTGACGGCAAGCAGCCGCTGAGAGTCCACACGAAACAGACCGTCGCAGGCGGCGGAAAGCTCGATTTTCCCCTCTTTTACGGCGCTTGCCTCCATGTTTTCGTTTCGGCACAGTGCCGCCAGCCGGGCCGCCGCGTCGTTTTCGTGGACCATGCCGGGAACCAGCTCCCACACATATAAATGCGCCTTGCCCATGGAGAGCAGCACCGGAATGTCCGCCTCCGTCACCACATGGCCCTTGCGGAACCGCGCGTCCTTATATTCGCCCTTGATAATCTGGGTCAAATCGTGGCAGAGCACATGGCCCACAGCCTCGGTGGTCGCTACTAATTTCATGTCTCGCCCTCCAAAATTGCAATTTCATCCCCGGCCCGGACGGTCCCCTGGGTGACCACCACGGCAAAAATGCCCTCCGTGGGCATGACGCAGTGGCCCACGGCCTTTTTAATGGCGCAGTCGCTGTGACACTCCTTGCCGATCTGCGTCACCTCCACCGTCGTCTCGCCGATGCGCAGTCGGGTGCCCACGGGGAGGTGCTTCAAATCCAGTCCGATGGTGTTGATGTTCTCCGCGAATACACCGCAATCCAGCGCAATGGGGCAGCTTTTTCGCATGGTGTCCACGCTCTCCTCCGCCAAAAGGGAAATCTGCCGGTGCCAGTCCCCGGCGTGGGCATCGCCCACGATGCCGTGGCGCAATTTCAATTGAATCTCCGCAACCGGGTGCTTTTGCTCCCCCTTGCGCTCACTGATATTCACCGATATAACCTGTGCCATATTCAAGCCTCCCTGCGGTAGTCGCCGCTTTTACCGCCGCTTTTTTCCAGCAGACGGATGTTGCCGATGGTCATGTCCTTCTGAACGGCCTTGCACATATCATAAATGGTCAGTGCCGCCACAGACACGGCGGTGAGGGCCTCCATCTCCACGCCGGTGACCCCGGTGCAGGAGACGGTGGCCTGAATTTCCACCCGGCAGGGGTCGTCGCAAAGGGAAAAACCCAGGTCAATTCCCGTCAGGGGCAGGGGATGGCACATGGGAATCAGCTCCCAGTTCCGTTTGGCGGCCATGATGCCGGCCACCTGGGCCACCGCCAGCACGTCCCCCTTTTGGATGCTGCCCTCCCGGATTTTTTGCAGGGTTTCCGGCGCGAGGGCAAGCGTGCCCGCCGCCGTGGCACTGCGCCGGGTGACGGCTTTTTCCGTCACATCCACCATCCGCGCCCGGCCCTGTTGGTTAAAATGGCTCAATTCCATGGCCCTATCCTCCAATTTCGTTCATGTTGCGCGGCGTGTCGCTGCCCCTTGCCAAATGGTGGCGTTCCGGCTTTTGCAAAATGCCCTGCCGGATGGCGCAGATCAACGCCTCGCCGTGTAGCCCCCGGAGGGGCAGCTCCTCCGCCGAGTGGAGACAGCCCTTCAGCTTGCCGTCCGCCGTTACCCGAATCCGGCGGCACTGTCCGCAAAATTCGTGGCTGAGGGGGGAAATCAACCCCACCGTCCCCAAGGCCCCCGGGAGACGAAATTGCCGGGCCACGCCGTCGGATTCGATCTCTATTAAGGTGGGACAGCGATCCAGTACGGTGTCATTCTTCAAAAAACAGCCCTCCGCCCACCCGGCGCACTGGCCCATGGGCATCAGCTCGATGAAGCGCACGGACCAGGGCTTTTGCCGGGTCAGATCCACAAAATCGGGAATTTCATCATCGTTGAACCCGCCGATGAGCACGGTGTCAAATTTGAGGTCCGTAAAGCCCGCCGCTTGGGCGGCGTCCACGCCCCGCCACAGCGCGTCCAAGGTCCCCCGGCGGGTCATGGCGGCAAAGCGCGCAGGGTGCAAGCTGTCCAGACTGATGTTCAGCCGGTCCACCCCGGCTTGCCGCAGGGGAACCGCCAGCTCCGTCAGGAGACTTCCGTTGGTGGTCAGGCACAATTCCTCCAAGCCCGGCAGGGCGGAAAGCCCCCGGCAAATATCCAAAATCCCCCGCCGCACCAAGGGTTCTCCGCCGGTGAGCCGGATTTTTTTCACCCCGCAGGCAAGCGCGGCGGCGGCAATTTCCAAAATTTCCTCCACCGTGAGAATGTCCCGGTGGGGCCGCTTTGCAACGCCGCTCTCCGGCATACAGTAGCGACAGCGGTAGTTGCACAAATCCGTCACCGACAGCCGCAAATAGTCAATCTGCCGCCCACAGCCGTCCACCATATGGTCCGCCCCCTAACGTGATACTCAAGTAAGAATAACGATGGACTCATCTTACCAGTGTACGGACAAAAAGTCAATCCTAAATAGGTTGACCTTTCGCCGTTGACGAAAAAATCAAAAAGTGTTATTCTATTGAAAGAAGAACGAGGGAGGGCCGCACCATGGACTTACCGCGCCTGTTGGATATGCGCCCCGGCATCACCGCCGTCATCGGCAGCGGCGGAAAAACCACCCTGCTCCGGGCCTTGGGGGACATATTGTCGGCGGAGCACCGGGTGTTGCTGTGCACCACCACAAAAATGCTGCCCTACCCGGACCTGCCCTGGGCAAAAACGGAGGGGGACCTGCGGCGCTTGGGGCATCGCCTGCTCTGCGCCGGGGTGCCGGTGCCGGGTACGGAAAAATTAACCGCCCCGGACCTGCCCTTTGCCCGTCTGGCGGAGGAATTTGACTATGTGCTGGTGGAGGCCGACGGCGCGGCGCATCGCCCCATGAAGGCCCACGCCCCGTGGGAGCCGGTGCTTCCGCCGGAGAGGAACCAGACCATCTGCGTGGTGGGAGCCGCCGGTTTCGGCCGTCCCATCCATGAGGCGGCCCACCGTCCCGGGCGGTTTGCGGAGCTGGCGGGAGTGGCGGAGGAAGTTAACATAACGCCTGAACTGGCCGCTGCCGTCCTCACGGCGGAGGGCCTCGCCACCCGGTATTTCATCAACCAGGCGGAGGGGGAGCGGCTGGCTCCCGCCCAAAATTTGGCGGCACTGCTGCCGGCCCCCGGCGTGGTCGGGTCCTTATGGAAAGGGGAGTACAGTCTATGTTAGTGGTCATTCGCGGCGCGGGGGATATTGCCACCGGCATCGCCCTGCGGCTTTGGCGGGCGGGTATTCAAGTGGTGCTGACGGATTTGCCCCAGCCCACCGCCATTCGCCGGACGGTCTGTTTTTCCCAGGCACTGGTCCATGGAGAGACGACGGTGGAGGGCGTGGTTGCCCGCCGGGCGGAGTCTCCCCGGCAGGCCCTGGCGCTGCTGGAAGAAAAGCTTCTCCCGGTGCTGGCGGACCCGGCGGGGACCTGTCTGGCCTCCCTGGGTCCCGACGCGGTGGTGGACGCGATTTTGGCGAAAAAAAATTGCGGCACACGCATGACCGACGCGCCGGTGGTGGTGGCGGTAGGTCCGGGCTTCACGGCGGGGGAGGACTGCCACGCCGTGGTGGAAACCATGCGGGGCCACAGCTTGGGCCGGGTGATTTGGCAGGGGAGCGCCCTGCCCAACACCGGCATTCCCGGCCTCATCGGCGGCTTTTCCGGGGAGCGGGTGCTTCGCGCCCCGGCGGCGGGCGTATTTCACCAACTGCTGGACATCGGCGATGTGGTGCGGGAGGGGGACGTGGCCGCCACAGTGGACGGACAGCCCATGATTTGTACCTTGAGCGGTGTTCTCCGGGGCATTTTGGCGGAGGGAACGCCGGTATTTTCGGGCATGAAGGCCGGGGATGTGGACCCCCGCTGTCAAGTGGACCACTGCTACACCGCGTCGGACAAGGCCCTGGCGGTGGGCGGCGGCGTGTTGGAGGCAATTTTGGCCCTCACCGGGGCATTGAAGGAGAAAACCGATGGCAGAGCTTGAAGAAAAATTGATGCAGCGCAGTAGCTGTGCCGGCTGTGGCGCGAAAATGGGCGCCGGTGCCCTGGCCAGTCTGCTCCAAGATTTGCCGGTCCACCAAGATGCCAATTTGTTGGTGGGCTTTGACAAGAGCGACGATGCGTCGGTGTACAAAATTTCCGACGAGCTGGCCCTGGTCCAGACCGTGGATTTTTTCCCGCCCATTGTGGACGACCCCTATCTCTTCGGTCAGATTGCCGCCGCCAACGCCCTCTCGGACGTGTACGCCATGGGCGGCGAGCCAAAGTTGGCCATGAATCTGCTCTGCGCGCCCAAATCCCTGTCCCCGGAGGCGGTGCGGCAGATTTTGAAGGGCGGCTACGACAAGGTTTACGAGGCCGGAGCCATCCTCACCGGCGGACACAGCATTTTTGACGACGTGCCCAAATACGGCCTTTCCGTCACCGGCTTTGTCCACCCGGACAAGGTCCTGACCAACAGCGCCGCCCGCCCCGGCGACGTGCTGCTGCTGACCAAGCCCCTGGGGATTGGCGTGCTGACCACCGCCGCCAAGGCGGGGCTGCTCTCGCCGGAGGGCCTGGCCTTGGCGAACAGCCTGATGACCACCCTGAACAAATCCGCCCGGGATGCCATGGTCCGCTTCCGTGTCCACGCCTGCACCGATGTCACCGGATTTTCCCTGCTGGGCCATGCCCTGGAAATGGCCCGGGGCAGTGGGGTGGAGCTGGAACTTTATGGGAATCAAATTGATTGCATTCCCGAGGCGGTTTCGCTGGCGAACATGGGGATTTTGCCCGAGGGAATGTACCGCAACCGCAGCTTTGCCGAGGAGGACGTGGATGCCGGCACAATGGAGTTATGTAAACAAGATGTGCTCTACGACCCCCAGACCTCCGGCGGTCTTTTAATGGCGGTGGACCCGCGGGATGCCGACGCGCTGTTTGCCGCGTTGCAGGGGACGGTCCCCTCGGCCCAACGCATCGGCCTGGTACGGGACTATCAAGGCGGCAAGCGGATTTTCCTCCGCTGAAAACCGCGCTGCTCCGCACCGCGCACAACAGCGGGAGAACTGCTGCCATACCTGTAAAATAAGAGGCTGTATCAAACGATACAGCCTCTTAAGGAACCTCTGAATCAATCCCACCCCACGTCTTGGCGGCATCTTTTCCGTCTGGGCATCGCCAAAAACCCTTGCAATAC
>JAVVPH010000037.1:0-11074 GCA_036655835.1 Oscillibacter sp. | reverse complement strand
CGGGATGGATTGTTATTTCCAAAATGCCACGATAAGATGGGCACAGATGTAAAAGCGATGATTAAAATTGCTTTGCTTAAATTTGTGCCGACGTAAAGCGGCGGATTGGATGATTTTAGATGGAAAGAGTTGCAACGTCTCTCAAAAATAAAGTGATGTCAGCGGAGCAGGCAGCACAATTCGTGAAAACAGGCATGACCATCGGCGTGAGCGGGTTCACCAGCGTAGGTTACCCCAAAGCCGTGCCTTTGGCACTTGCCGCCTCCGGCCACGCCCGGGATTTGACCATCTGCGTCGGCGCTGCGGTGGGCGACGAGATAGACGGGGCGCTGGTGCGTGCAGGTCTGGTAAAGCGGCGCTATGCCCACCAGTCCCACAAGGATATGCGCAACGCAATCAACAACGGCACCGTGGCATATACCGATATTCACATCTCCCACCTGCCCATGAATATGAACCAGAAAACAGGGCCCAAAATTGACGTGGCTGTGGTGGAATGTGTGGCCGTGACCGAAGATGGTATCTACCTCACCGCCTCCTCCGGCACGGCAGACGCCGCCATCAGAACGGCGGACAAGGTCATCATCGAGGTGAACCAAACGCTGCCGGAAGGGCTCATGGGAATGCACGACGTCTTTGAAATCGGACTGCCCCCCCATGCGAGAATCATTCCAATTACCGACCCCCGTGACCGAGTGGGGACACCCTACGTCCCCTGCCCGGCGGAAAAAATTGCGGCCATTGTGATGACCGATAAAGCCGAGGCTGGGCAGTCCTTTAAGCCCGCTACCGAGGTAACCACCAAAATCGGCGAGAACGTGGTGAAATTCCTCAAGGGAGAAATTGCGGCGGGCCGTCTCCCCGAAAACCCCGGCCCCTTCCAGTCCGGCGTGGGCTCCGTGGGCAATGCGGTACTCAGTAGCCTGGCCTCCAGCGGCTTTCACGGCCTCTCCATGTACACCGAGGTGATGCAGGATGCGGCACTGGGACTGATTGAACAGGGCGTTTTTGAATTCGTCTCCTCCAGCTGTGTGGCGCTAACCGAGGAGAACCGCCGTCGGTTCTATGAAAACCTGCCCTTCTTTAAGGACAAAATCGTCATCCGTCCCCAGGAAATTTCCAACCATCCGGAAGTGATTCGCCGCTTGGGGGTCATCGCCCTCAACACACCCATTGAGCTGGACATCTACGGAAATGTGAACTCCACCCATATTATGGGCACCAAGATGATGAACGGCTTGGGGGGCAGCGCAGACTTCGCACGCAACGCCCGGGTCTCCATCTTCGCCACCGAGTCTGTGGCTAAGGGCGGACTCATCTCCTGCATCGTCCCCATGGTCTCCCATGTGGACCAGACGGAGCACGACGTGGCCGTCATCGTCACCGAGCAGGGGATTGCGGACCTGCGCTGGAAAACCCCCAACGAGCGGGCAGAACTGATTATTGAAAATTGCGCCCACCCCGATTATCGGCCCATGCTCCGTGAATACTATGAGCACGCCTGCCAAATCTCCGCCGGAAAGCAGACGCCCCACGATTTGACCCAGGCGCTATCCTGGCACCAGAAGTTTTTGGAAACCGGCACCATGCGATAACTGCCGCCGGCGTGGGAATGTACAGAACCCAATAAAAGAAATCGCCAAAGCCTCCGTTTCTGCGGGAGCACCTGTTTGACAGGTGTCACCGAAAGAGACGGAGGCTTTTTCGTGTTTTGGAAGGAACCTTTGTCATACAAAGTTCTATGGGACTGTGAGAAATTGTGGGTTATTTTCCAAAGCAAACATTGCATTAAATGACATTATGTGACATAATTCATCAGAGAGATGCTGTTCATCCAATTTGCTACGTTTGCTTTTAGAGGGCGTTTCATGACTTGTTTGAACGGATTGCAGAGAGCACGGCCTACTGAAAGGGGTTTATAACCATGTACTTAGCAGACAGCCTCAATAAAGATTCCGGCAATAAAAGCGTGAGCAAAACGCTCACCATTCTTTCTACATTTGACGAGATGACGCCCATACAGCGCACCTCTGACATTGCGGCAAAACTAAATATGCACATCAGCACCGTGTCCCGCCACCTGAATACCCTGCTGGACTGGGGATTTCTGGAGCGGGACGACGCCACGGGTTTTTACTATCCCGGGTTTAAGATTGTAGCTCTGGCGGGGGCGGCGCTGCAAAATAACGACGCATTCCGCTATGCCCATGCAGAGCTGCCCAAGCTATCCAGCAAATACAACATCCACAGCCACATGGGGATTCCCCGTCAGGGCGACATTATCCACCTGATTGACAGCTGCTGTGAAAACACCATCGACCTGCTCATGCCCATGGGTCACCGCCATCCCATGTACTGCTGCGCTATGGGCAGAGCCATCCTGGCCTTTCTCCCTAAGTCGGAGATGAACGACATTCTCAAAAACAGCGACCGCTGTAAGCATGCGCCGGCAACCAAAACCGACATCGACGAGATTGTTCAGGATTTGGTGCGGGTGAAGCGCCGGGGATATTCCATCGTGGTCAACGAGCTCAACGAGGGAGTCGGTTCTCTGGCAGCCCCCGTATTCGACCGCAATCATACCCCCATTGCGGCAATCAGCGTCTCTGCCAGCGCCCATAGCTTTAGCCGTTTGGAGCGGGAACAGGAGCTTGCCAAGGCTGTGATGGGTGCCGCAGGTAAAATTTCCAGCAAGCTGGGCTATTATCCCAGATAGAGAAAGGTACTCCAAAAACGCCAAAAATAGGGCAATAAGAAAAAAACACAATCTCTTGTTGCACCTAGTGCAACAAGAGATTGTATTTTGCAAACCTATTACTCTAAGTGAAAGAAACTGCTAAACCTATCGCCTTTTTGTGCAGAAGTATTGTATAGTAGCCACAGACAACAGCTGCTCGGCGCGCAGTCGCCATACCCAATGAGGAAACTATGAGTTTGGAGGGATGCGCCATGAGTACGCGAAAACGTACAGCACTGATTATTATAGGACCGGTTATTTTTGCGCTGCTGGTTCTGTTATTTTCTGATGTACTGACGATGCGTGGTGCGCAGGCAATCGGTCTTTTGCTCTGGATGATTTTTTGGTGGGTCACACGTCCGGTGAGCATCGCAATCACAGCACTTCTCCCCCTGGCGGTCAATGCACTGTTTACCATCATTCCCACACAACTGGCGGCGGCACAGTACGCCTCCGATTGCGTCATTCTTCTTTTTGGCGCCGGACTGCTCACCCTGCCTTGGGGCAAATGCGGACTGGACAGGCGGGTTGCGCTGAAGGCCCTCTCCATCATCGGCCCGTCCATGCGTTCTCAGGTGGTTGTCTGGTTTCTGGCCAGTGTGGTCATCTCCACCGTGATTCCCAACATCGTCTGCTGCGCCCTCTTTACCAAGCTGGCGCTGGCCATGCTCAACGCCGTGGGCTACGACGACATTTCAAAGTGCGAGGCGGCAACCCCCATTCTGCTTGCTATCTGCTGGGGCACCGTGATTGGAAGCGTGGCAACCCCCTTGGGCGGCGCTCAGAACATCATTCTGGTGAACATCTTTGAAGAGTACACCGGTCAGGAGCTGATGTTTGTTGACTGGGCCGTGGCCATGTTCCCCTACTTTATTGTAGGAACGCTGGTGGTGCTGGCAGGTATGCTCCTCATCCCCTCCAAAATAAAACGGCTGGAGGGCACCCGGGAATACTTCGCCGGCAGATATAGCGAATTAGGCACCATGAAGCGGGACGAGAAAATCTGCGCCGTCCTCTTTGTCATCGCCGTGGTAGTCTCCTTTGCACGTCCGCTGTTTGCAAAAATACTGCCGTCACTGTCTCCCGCGTTCTGTTTCTTAATTTTGGGATTCTTAGGCTTCTTCATCACCAACTCCGAGCACAGTCCCATGCTCACTTGGGACGTGGTTCACAAGGGCACCATGTGGGATCTGCTCTGCCTCGTAGGCGGCGGCATGGCGCTGGGTATGGTGGTGAGTGAATCGGGCATTACCGGCATTGCGCTGGATATGCTGATGGATCTGTCCATTGACGGCGGCCTTGCCACCATTGTGGTGCTTGTTATCGGGGCACGTATTCTTGCCGAGTGCTCCGACTCTACGACGGCAGCGGCGGTCATGGTACCCATCGCCTTTGAATTTGCCACCAAGCTGGGGCTCAACCCCATCCCCTATATCTTCATTGTCGCCATGGGTTACAGCGGCGAATTTGTCCTTCCGCTGGGCGTCCGCGCCATTACGGTGGCCAGCGGCTTAGACCCCAAAAAGATGATGAAGTACGGCCTGCCCTTTACCGTCGTCACATCGGTGATTGTTATTTTCTTCGGCTATTTCCTGATGCAGGTCTGGCCCCCCTTTAGCACCTTCTTCACCATGAACTAAAACGCCTTGCCTGCAAGCGCTTTACATATTGAAAATTCATCAAAAATTGAGGAGCTGGTTAATATGGAGAACACAGAAAACACCCTGACCGTCGCGGAACTGATTGCACGGTCCAAAGCAGCACAAAAACAAATCGAGTTTATGACCCAGGAGCAGGCGGACGCCGCCGCACGGGCCATTTGCAAGGTGACCTACGATAACGCCGAGATGCTGGGCACCATGGCAGCCGAGGAGACCCGCATGGGCAATCTCAATGATAAAATCACCAAGTGCCGCAACAAGTCCGCCCTCATCTGGGAGA
The DNA here is from genome assembly GCA_036655835.1 of Oscillibacter sp. GTDB lineage: Bacteria > Bacillota > Clostridia > Oscillospirales > Oscillospiraceae > Oscillibacter. Next base: position 6,396 of record JAVVPH010000037.1, on the reverse strand, counting down.
GCATGAAGGGGAAAAAATCCGTAGGCGTCATTAACCGTCTGGACGATATTCATATGTTGGAAATCGCCAAGCCCATGGGCGTTGTGGCCAGCATTGTCCCCTCCACCAACCCCGTCGTCACCCCCATGAGCAACTCCGCCGCCGCACTGAAAACCCGTAACGCCATCATCTTTGCCCCCCATCCCCGGGCCGTGAAGTGCACAAAGCTGCTGGTGGAGATGTACCGTGGCGAGCTGAAAAAGCTGGGCCTGCCCGAGGATTTGATTCAGGGACTGCAAGTGGTCTCCATTCAGGCCAGCGGCGAGCTGATGAGCGGTGCCGACGTGGTCGTTGCCACCGGCGGCATGGACATGGTCAGAGCTGCCTACTCCAGCGGCAAACCCGCCTATGGCGTAGGTGCCGGCAACGTGCAGTGCATCGTGGATGACGATGTGAATATGGACGAAGCCGCCGCCAAAATTGTGGCCGGTCGTACCTTTGATAATGGCCTCATCTGCCTGGGCGAGCAGTGCGCCTTCATTCCCAAGAGCAAGTTTGAAGAATTTATCGCCGCCATCGAAAAGCAGGGCGGATTCTATGTTTCCGGTGCCGAAGCCCTTGAGAAACTCAGCGCCGGCATTTTCCCCAATGGCGGACCCATTAACCGTGACATCGTGGGCCAGAGCGCTGAAAAGGTCGCTCAGATTCTGGGCCTTACCGTCCCCGCCGGCACCAAGGTCATTGTGGCCCAGGGCCGTGCACTGGGTGCCGGGGATGACCTCTGCCGTGAAAAAATGTGCCCCGTGCTCACCGTGATGCCCTACGACACCTTCGAGGAGGGCGTAGCCATGATGGCAGCCAATCTGGAAAATGAGGGCAAGGGCCACAGCATCGCCGTCCACTCCAACAATCCCCAGCATGTAGAGTATGCCGGTATTCGCTGCTCCGTCTCCCGTGTGGTTGTGAACCAGCCCTCCGGCACCACCGGCGGCGGCAGCCCCACCAACGGCTTTACCCCCACCACCACACTGGGCTGCGGCTCTTGGGGCAACAACAGCTTCAGCGGTAACTTCAACTACACCCACCTGATGAACATCACCCGTGTGGGTTATCCCTTGGAGAAGTCTTACCTTCCCGATTTTGCACAGGCCTGGAACTAAAAAAATTCCCACAAATGAGTAGCCACGAAGGGGTGCGTCAAATGCAGCAGCAGGGCACGGTTTTTAATATTCAGCGGTACACCATCCACGACGGCCCCGGCCTGCGTACCGAGTTTTTCCTCAAGGGCTGCCCCATGCACTGTGAGTGGTGCAGCAATCCGGAGAGCCAAAGCTCCCGCATAGAGCTGGGGATATACACCGCCAAGTGCCTCTCGCTGGAAAAATGCGGGGCCTGTCGGGATGCCTGCCCCAGTGAAGGCGCGCTACAATTTTCCGAGGGAAAACTCATCGCCATCGACCACACAAAATGCTCAAACTGCTTCGCTTGCTATGAGGAGTGTCCCTCCGACGCAATTAAGCAGTGGGGTAGGCGCATGACCATTGAAGACTGCATGAAAGAAATACGCAAGGATAAGGGATATTTTGAACGATCCGGCGGCGGTGTTACCATTTCCGGCGGGGACCCTCTGGTGCAATGCGACTTTGTCGCCGCACTTTTGAAGGCCTGCCGTGCAGAGGGGTTTCACACCTGCTTTGAATCCGACTTCTATTCTGACTGGAGCGCAGTTGCCACCGTTTTGCCCTATACAGATTTGTTCATCGCAGATTTGAAGCATATGGACACCGAGATTCACAAAGAGCGCACCGGCGTACACAATGAACTCATTTTGGAAAACCTCAAAAAATTGGCCCAAACGGGCACGGAAATTATCTGCAGAATTCCCATTATCCCCGGGTTTAACGACACCATGGAGAACATGGAGGCCAGCGCCGACTTTATCCTCCATGAGATGGGCGGCAACATCAGAACTCTGCAGCTGCTCAGCTTTATGCGGCTGGGCGAGGAAAAATATGCGTCCTTGGGGCTTGCGTATCCCATGGCTCATCTCCAAGTGGACAGAAAATCCCTCCAGGCTCGGGTGGAGGCCTTTGCGGAGTATTTCAACCAAAGAGGAATTCACTGCCTAGTGGGCACCAAAGAAAAAGAATAAACTTAATTATAGGAGGAATTGTTATGAAGGTTCAGCATACAAAGGCCAGCGGGATTCATCCCTTCGACCACAGCTATTGCCTCGGCTATCAGGTCAATCATGAGGATTGGTCACCGTTTCCCCGTGTCAACCACCTGAGAAAGGCATTTCTGGACAGACCCTATGACGTAGACGTGGACCGCATGAGACTGGTCACCGAAGCTTACAAGTCCCACGAGGACTGTTCCCGCAAAATGCAGTGCGCCTATGCCTTTGAGAGCGTGCTGAACAGCATTCCCCTGTACGTCAACGACGAGGAGCTGATTCTGGGCGAAATCGCCGCCCCCGCCAAGGCAGCCCCCATCTATCCCGAATTCTCCATCAACTGGCTCATCGACGAAGTGCTCCACTTCCCGTTTGAGGAGCGTGCCCACGACCAGTTCTACATCAGAAATGATGAGGACCGGAAAGAAATCGTAGAGCTTGCCCAGTATTGGAAGGGCAAAACCGTGGATGATCTCATTAACTCCCGCCTCACTCCGGACCAGCTGAAGGGCTCCGAGGCTGGCGCGAAGGTCTATGTGACCAACGACTATCACTACGCCGGCGTGGGCCACACCGAGGTGGACTACGCAATGCTCATGAAGCTGGGCTACAACGGTATTCAGGACAAGGCCAAGGCGGCGCTGGCAGACCTCCACGAGGGCGACGCCGACTACGCCGAGCGCCATGAATTCCTCACCGCCATGGTGATGATGCTGGACTCCGTGAAGAAGTACATTGAGCGTTACGCCAAGGTCGCCGAGGATGCGGCGGAAAAGACAGCAGACCCCGTCAGAAAGCAGGAGCTGGTCACCATGGCCGCCAACTGCCACCAGATTGCCGGCGGCGCCCCCCAGACCTTCTGGCAGGCCATTCAGCTGTTCAATTTGGCAACCACCCTCATTCAGATTGAGGGAAATGGTCACTCCATCTCCTACGGCCGTATGGACCAGTGGCTCAACCCCTTCTACGAAGCCGACATGAAAAAGGGCACCATTTCCAAGGAATTTGCGCTGGAACTCATCGAGGACCAGTACGTTAAGATGAACAACCCCACCAAGCTGAAGGACAAGAGCACCGTGGTTGTCCGTAACGGCCGTGGCTTCGGCGGCGAGAGCTTGGTCATCGGCGGCGTAGACCGTGACGGCAACGACGCCACCAACGACCTCACCATGCTGATGATTGAGGCCTGCGCCCACACCCGCATGATGAACCCCTGGCTCTGCGTCCGTATGCACGAGAATACGCCCTATGAGCTGAAGATTAAAACCGTAGAGTGCATCCGTGCCGGCTTTGGCCATCCCAAGATTTTCAACGACGCCTCCGCCATCCGTGCCATGCTCCGCAAGGGGCATACGCTGGAAGAAGCACGGGATTACAGCGTGGTTGGCTGCGTAGAGCCCAACCTCCCCGGCAAGGAAAACGGCTGGCACGGCGCCGGCTACATCAACGTTGCAAAGATTGTGGAGCTGGCCCTGAATAACGGCCACCTGATGCACAACGACGAGCAAATCGGCTTAGATACCGGCAGCCTTGCCACCTATGAGAATTTCGAGGAAATTTTGAGCGCAATCGACACCCAGTTCGCCTACTGGTGCGAGCAGATTCGCGGCAGCAACGACGTGATTGATGTGGCCCACAAGGAGTGCAAGCCCCTGCCCTATATCTCCTCCATGTTTGAGGACTGCATCACCTCCGGCAAGTGCATTACAGAGGGTGGCGCAAAGTATAACTTCACCTCCCCTCAGGCCGCCGGCATCGGCACCTGCGCCGACATTTTGGCAACCATCAAGCAGCTGGTATTCGAGGAGAAAAAGGTCACCGGTGCCCAGCTTCTGCAGGCCGTCATGGACAACTGGGAGGGCCACGACAAGCTCTACGCACTGGTCAACAGCTCCAAGGTTCACCACTACGGCAATGACGATGATTATGCCGATGAACTTTTCAACTTTGTCTATGAGAGCTTCTGCAGAAACCTGAACGTGGGCGTAAACCCCCGTGGCGGCACCTATAACCCCGGCGTATACACGGTAAACGCCAACGTGGGTCTGGGCCTTGCCACCAACGCCTCCATCGACGGACGCAAGGGCGGCGAGCCTCTGTCCGACAACATGGGCCCTGTCCACACCATGGGCGGTTCTCACGATGTCTCCGGCCCCACCGCGCTGGTGAACTCTGTCGCCAAGGCAGACCACAGCCTTGCCACCAACGGTACCCTGCTGAACATCCGCTTCCCGGAAGATGCCGTCTCCGGCCCTGAGGGACGTGACAATCTGGTGAGCTTTGTGGACACCTATCTGGAGAAAAACGGTATGCACGTTCAGTTTAACATCATGAGCGCCGACAAGATGAAGGACGCTCAGAAGAAGCCCGAGAACTACAAGGATATGCTGGTTCGTGTGGCAGGTTACAGCGCCTACTTCGTAGAGCTGGGCAAGCCCCTGCAGGACGACCTCATCGACCGTACCGAGTTCCGCTTCTAAGTTTCTCCCATAAAAAGCAAGCATTTTCCACCTACTATGCGAGAGCCCGGTAGGCGTGTGTGTCGGCTAGGCTCGTTGCAGAAAAAAATTACATAAAAGACAGAAAAAGGAGAAACTATTATGACTTTTGAGATTGGCTTCCTATTCATTGGCCTGATTTCCATCTTCGGTCACTTCGTGGAAGGGTCGGCGGGCTTTGGCTGCACCGTTATCGCGGCTCCCATCGTCAACTCCATTCTTCCCCCCGCCGTGGGCGTTCCCTTTGGTACCCTGATGGCTGTTCCCTTCCTCGTTATCCAGACCCTGCGCTCCCTCCACTCCATCGCATGGAAGGACTTGGGCAAGATTCTTCTGGTCTGTCTCCCCGGCGTATTCGTAGGCCAGTATCTCTTCACCATGATCAGCCCGGAAATCGCCAAAATCTGCATCGGCAGCGCCGTCACCGTCATTGCACTGATGAAGATTTTCCAGAACATCGTGAAGCCCGTAGTGCTGAAAAAGCCCGTTGACACAGAGAAAGATACCGTTGGCAACAAAATTCTCCGCTACACCTGCCTCATCGTGGGCGGCGTTGTTCAGGGCGCTTTCAACATCGGCGGCCCGCTGATTACGGTCTATACCATCGAGGCCGTGAAGGACAAGGTGCAGTACCGTAACACCATGCTCTGCTTCTTCATGATTACAGACATTCTGAACGCCGTCAGCCACTTCCGTCAGGGCCTGTGGACTCCTTATCTGGGCAGCGCACTGCTGGTGGCTCTCCCGCTGGCTGCAGTCGGCTTCTTTGCCGGCGTCAAGTTCCTGGATAAAATCAACCGTGAGACCTTCCTGCGCTTTGTCTATGTCATTCTCCTGTTCGTCGGCGCCAATATGCTCATCCGTGCCCTGATGGCGGTGCTGTAAGCAAAAGCTCCGAAACTTTCAAACGAGCCGCCACCATTTGGTGGCGGCTCGTTTCATCTGAATACAAAATACTGTAAAATCAATTTGAATCATGTTGGGGGGAGATACCCGTGTCCTATATAGAGACCATTCGTGAGATTATCGCCCAAGAGTGGGCCATGTTTCAGAGCACCCAAAACGCAGGCGGGCGGGCGCCCTGTCAGGATGACCACGCCACATTTTACGCCATGCGTTTTGGTCAGTTTGCGGCCTGGTCAGAGGAGGCGCGGGTCAGTTATCTGGCTGATTTGACCTGTGCCGGCGAGGAGGGGCGCAATCTGGTGGCTGAAAAATATTTGCGGATGATGGAGTTCACCTGTCCCGAGGCTTATGCCGCCCAGCGCTCCCTGTTGCCGCCCCTCACGCAGGAACAGCGGGCGCTTGCCGACTGGTTGTGCGATGAAATGATTTGCCAGACAGCCCAGTTGCGGCAGGCCTTTCCCCTCATCGGCGGTGCAGGCCGCCCGCTGTACAGCCGGGAGGACACACCCTGCGGAACCTCGGTAGAAACCTATGAGCGGGGGGAGCTGTATACCTATTCCCTCCAGACACTTCAGGCGCTCCAACGGCAGCTGGAGCACTTGGAGGAACAAGGCCTGACGCTGCCGGGTGAAATTCTGCGCAACACGGTAAAGTCCTACGGATATGACAGCTTAGAGGCTGCGGAGGCGCGGTTTTCTCAGCGTACTGCAGATGGAAAAGAGGAACAGTAATGGAGATTCGTGCATTTTTTGCGGAATACGATCGGCTTTCCGAGACAGCGGACGACGCCACGCTGGAAAAACTGCTGACCGATACCTGCACCGCATATCGGGGCGA
>JAVVPH010000036.1:0-11091 GCA_036655835.1 Oscillibacter sp. | reverse complement strand
AGCCGCATCATCAACTGGTGTCCCCACTGCACCACCGCGCTGAGCGACGCGGAGGTGGAATATCAGGACAAACCCGGCCACCTGTGGTATATCCGCTATCCCCTCAGCGACGGCAGCGGCGATTTAGTGGTGGCTACCACCCGGCCGGAGACCATGATGGGCGACAGCGGCGTGGCGGTGAATCCGACAGACGAGCGCTTCCGGCATTTGGTGGGAAAAACCTGTATTCTGCCCATTATGAATCGGGAAATTCCCATTGTGGCGGACGATTACGTGGAGTTGGGCTTCGGCACCGGCGCGGTGAAAATGACACCCGCCCACGACCCCAACGACTTTGAAGTCGGTCTGCGCCACGATTTGGAGGTCATCCGCTGTATCTCCGACGACGGCCACATCAACGAAAACGGCGGCCCGTACAACGGAATGGACCGATACGAGTGCCGCAAGGCCATCGTGAAGGATTTGGAGGAGCAGGGGTATCTTGTGAAGGCTGAGCCTTACAACCACAATGTGGGCACCTGCTATCGCTGCCACAACGACGTGGAGCCCCTGATTTCCGCCCAGTGGTTTGTAAAAATGGAGCCGCTGGCGAAGGAGGCCCTGCGGGTGGTGCAGGATGGGGAAGTGAAATTTGTCCCCGAGCGCTTCTCTAAGACGTACACCAATTGGATGGAAAATGTCCATGACTGGTGCATTTCCCGCCAGCTTTGGTGGGGCCATCAAATTCCCGCATGGACCTGCGACGACTGCGGACACATCAATGTCAGCCGCACCGACCCCACAAAGTGCGAACACTGCGGCGGCGTGCATTTGACACGGGACGAGGACGTGCTAGACACCTGGTTCTCCTCCGCGCTGTGGCCGTTTTCCACCCTTGGCTGGCCGGAAAACACCGAGGATTTGGACTTTTATTATCCCACCTCCGTGATGGTCACCGGCTACGACATTATTTTCTTCTGGGTGGCGCGGATGATTTTCTCCGGCTGCGAACAGATGAAGAAAATCCCCTTTGACACCGTTTTCATCCATGGCCTGGTCCGGGATGATAAGGGCCGCAAGATGTCCAAGTCCTTGGGCAACGGCATCGACCCCCTGGAAATGGCGGAAAAATACGGTGCGGACGCCCTGCGCTTCAACTTGATCACCGGCAACAGCCCCGGAAACGACAGCCGGTTTTACACCGAAAAGTGCGAGGCCATGCGAAATTTTGCCAATAAAATTTGGAATGCCGCCCGGTTTTTGCAGATGAATTTGACCATTGAGGAATGCCGCCTGCCGGAAAAATTGGAGCAGGAGGACAAGTGGGTGCTGACCCGCCTGAACGACCTCATTGGGGAGGTCACCAATAATTTGGACAGCTTTGAGCTGGGCGTGGCCTCGGCCAAGGTCTATGACTTCATTTGGGACACCTACTGCGACTGGTATATTGAGCTGACCAAAACCCGGATGACCGGCGACGACGCGGTTTCCAAGCGCTCCGCCGAGAACGTGCTTTGCTATGTGCTGACCGAGGTGCTGAAGCTGCTGCACCCCTTCATGCCCTTTATCACCGAGGAAATTTGGCAGGCCCTGCCCCATGAGGGCGACTTTTTAATGACCTCTCACTGGCCGGTCTATCGGCCGGAGCTGGATTTCCCTGCCGAGGCCGAGGCCATGGAGGCCGTGATGGACACCATTAAGGCCATCCGCGCCCGCCGGGCGGAGATGAATGTGCCGCCCTCCAAAAAGGCGGATGTCAGCTTGGCCACCGATGTGCCTGCCATTTATGAGCAGGGAATCCATTTTTTGAAGCGCCTTGCCTACGCCGACCAAGTGCAAATCGGCGCCAATCCGCCGGCGGATTTGGAGGGTCTGGTAACCATTGTCACCCGCAAGGCCAACGTGTATATCCCCCTGAGCGAGCTGGTGGATTTTCAGGCGGAGCTAGAACGCATTCACAAGGAAAAAGAGCGGGCCGAAAAGGGCCTGGCCATGGTGGAGGGCAAGCTGAAAAACGAGAAGTTTGTGGCAAACGCCCCGGAATCCGTGGTGCAGGTTGAGCGGGAGAAGGCGGAAAAATACCGGGAACTTATCGCCAAGTTGGAAGAATCCGCCAAGGCCATCCAGGGTTGACGGACGTAAAATAAGAGCAAGGGACAATCGCCAATTGGCGATTGTCCCTTGTTTTTTTGCGTTTTGGCAGACAAATCGCCTTTTTTGCGTAAAAAACACAAATGCTTCAGTAAAAAATCGGCAGGGGAAAGAATCCGACAAAAACCAAAGGGACAGGCATCTATAATAAAGCAAAAAGGTCCGGGTTGCGGGCCAAACACAAAAGAACGGCCAAAAGGAGACGAATCCATATGGAAATACGAGAAAAATCGGCAGACCGGAATCTGCTGTTGGAATTTTCCGGCGAGTTGGATCACCACGGGGCAAAGGACGCTATCCGGCGTTTGGAGCTTGCTGTTGACGCGGCATTGCCAAAAAAACTGGTCATGGATTTTGGCGGCGTGACATTCATGGACAGCTCCGGCATTGCCCTGATTTTGCGGGGACAGCAGCGGATGCAATTGATGGAGGGCAGCCTCTTGGTATGCAACGTTCCGCCCCAGGCCAAACGTGTTTTAGACGCAGCCGGCATTGGCCGACTGGTGAATATTCGATAGTAGGAGGGAGCCGCAGAAATGAAAACAAAAGCATTAAATTACATATCCATGGAGTTTCCCAGCCGCAGCAGCAACGAGGGTTTTGCCCGGGCGTCTGTTGCTTGCTTTGCCGCGCAATTGGACCCGACCCTCAACGAGCTGGAGGACATCAAAACAGCCGTCAGCGAGGCGGTGACCAACGCCATCGTCCACGCCTATCCCGAATCACTGGGTAAGGTACTGGTGAAGGGGCGCATCTGCGCCGGAAATTTGCTGGAAATTACGGTGAAGGACCACGGCCGGGGCATTCCTGACATTGACCGGGCACGCCAGCCCATGTATACCACCGGCGGGGAAGAGCGCAGCGGCATGGGCTTTACCATTATGGAGAGCTTTATGGATGCGCTGACGGTGCGGTCCGTGCCGGGGCGGGGAACCACTGTGGTGATGAAAAAGAAGCTGGCGCCCCGTGTCACCGCGTCTAAATGAGCGCCACGCTGGAGCTGCTGCGGGCGGCCCAGGAGGGGGACCGGGATGCCTGCGAGCGGGCGGTGATTGAAAACAACGGCCTGATTTGGAGCGTGGTACGGCGGTACTATGGCCGGGGCGTGGACCCCGACGATTTGTATCAACTGGGCTGTCTGGGCTTTTTGAAGGCGGTGCAGGGCTTTGATTTCTCCTATGGGACCTGCTTTTCCACCTATGCGGTGCCTAAAATTGCCGGGGAAATCCGCCGGTTTTTGCGGGATGACGGGGCGGTCAAGGTGGGCCGCACCATCCGGGAACGGGCGCAAACGCTCTATGGGATTCGAGAGCGGATGCGCCACGAATTTGGGCGTGAGCCGATTTTGTCAGAGCTGTCCGAGGCCTCCGGCATGACGCCGGAGGAGATTGCCCAAGTGGAGTTGGCCACCGATACGCCGGATTCCCTGCAACGGGAAACCGCCGACGGAATGACATTAGAGGGGACACTGGGCACGGAGGCACCGGAAGAGCGGCTGGTGGAGCAAATCGCGCTGCGGGAGTCCATTGATCAGCTTCCGGAAAAGGAGCGCATGACCATTTTACTGCGGTATTTCAAGGGGCTGACGCAGGAGCAGACGGCGCGGGTTTTGGGCGTGTCCCAGGTGCAGATATCCCGGCTGGAGCGCCGGGGGCTGAAACGGCTGCGGGAGAGCTTTGGGCCTTAAAATAGTCCTCGTCCTGAAATTCCGTCATGGTGGTCCAATACCGTTGGGGCATCCGGGTTCTGCGACAGACGGGATTGTTTCGCTCTTGAATGGAAATGGTATCGTAAAAGCGCTTCCACAGCAGGCGGTAGGCGGCCTCCGTCTCGTCCGGCGGGGCCATTTTAAACTGGTCCAGGGGTTGGATGGCAGCCCTGCCGGCGGCATAAAACAGCGCCTCCTTGTGGGTGCGGTCGTAAATGAAAAACGATTCATTTTGATACCGGGCGCAAAAATGACTCCGCAACAGGGGGAGCACCCGATTTTTCGGCTCGATTTCACAGCCCAGCACGCCGCCCAACTCGGAAAATCGCACAAAGCCCTTCAAGAGATGGGCCTCGTTATGCAGATGACGAACAGCCTGCAAAACGGGGTACAGCGTTTCGTCGGAGAGGTTGCGCAGAAAGCCCACACCCTCCTCCAACAGCTTGACCACCAGATGGTATAGGTGCAATTCCTTGCTTGGAAGGATGGTGAGGAAGCTCTCACGCAGGAGATTTGCTGTGTAGGGGGATAGCTTTACAACCTTTCGGTAAACACGGTTTGCGTGATTTTGGTCTGTGGAAATGTGCCGAGTGGCAAAGAGCGTGGGCAACGCGTCTGCCTCGCAGTCAATGGCGGTGGGAATTTCATGACGTGCGTAGCTTTCAAAGATGCAGCAGAGAAATCCCTCAAAACTGCCGTCGTAGGTGTAAATCAGTTCAGCCATGAAACGCCATCCTTTCAAACCGCGGAGTCAAAAAGGGAGAGCTGGGCCGTCTCCGGCAGGAGGGGGCGTTCGACGGCGATGAGATTTTGGAGGAGACTGGCGGGGGTAAAGCGCAGACCCTCCATCATTTTGCCGGAGGCGGTGAGAAAGTACTGCGCCCGTTTCATCACCACGCCTAAGCGGCGCAGATGTTCGCTGCGCAAGCCGCCATTGCGGCGGGAGACTAAAATCCGTTTGGCGGAGGTGACCCCCACGCCGGGGATGCGAAGCAACGTCTCATAGTCCGCCGTATTGACCTCCACCGGGAAAAAGTCCAGATGGGCCAAGGCCCAACTGCATTTGGGGTCCACCAGAGGATTGAAGTTCGGCGTCCCCTCATCCAGCAGCTCCTCCGCCCGGAAACCATAAAACCGCAAGAGCCAATCCGCCTGATAGAGCCGATGCTCCCGCAGGAGGGGCGGCTTCACATCCTTGGCGGGCAACAGCGCATTTTCCACCACCGGCACGTAGGCGGAGTAGAAAACACGCTTTAATTGGTAGCGGTCGTACAGGCCCTGGGTCAGTCGGAGAATGCGCAAATCCGAATCCTGGGTAGCCCCCACGATGAGCTGGGTGCTTTGGCCTGCCGGGGCAAACTGCGGGGCGTGGCGATATTTGACCAGCTCCTCCTTATTGGCGGCGGCCCGGGTTTGAATCTGCCGCATGGGGGATAAAATGGCTTGCTTTGTTTTATCCGGGGCCAAAAGCTTCAACCCCGCCTCCGAGGGAAGCTCGATATTGATGCTCAGACGGTCTGCCAACAGACCCAACTGCTCCACCAGCTCCGGCGCCGCGCCGGGAATGGCCTTGGCATGAATATATCCGTTGAAGCGGTAGTGCTCCCGCAGAATACGCAGCGTGCGAATCATCAGTTCCGTGGTGTAGTCCGGACTGCGGAGCACGCCGGAGGAGAGAAACAGCCCCTCAATATAATTGCGGCGATAAAAGCCGATGGTCAGCTCTGCCAATTCTTCGGGGGTGAAGGCGGTGCGCTTGGTGTCGTTGCTGCGGCGGTTGATGCAATATTGGCAGTCGAACACGCAGCAGTTGGTCATCAGGACCTTGAGCAGGGAAATGCACCGGCCGTCCGCCGAAAAGGAATGGCAGCAGCCCGCCATGTCGGCGGAGGTATTGCCGATATAGCCCTGCTTAAAGCCCCGTTTTCCGCCGCTGGAGGTACAGGCGGCATCATATTTAGCGGCATCAGACAGGATGGTTAGTTTTTCCAGTACGTCCATTGTAAGCGGATTATCGGACAGCGGGGTGATGAGGCCGCTTTGCCGGGCGCTCGATGGCGTCGACAATGCGGAACAATTGGGCAGTCAAAAACACCACACCCACCAAAATAAAAAAGAATGTCCAAGCAGTCATTGTCATGTCCTCCTATATCGAACTTATGTTCTATATACACTATAACTCGAACTAACGTTCGTGTCAAGAGAAGTTTTGAAAAAAGCAACAAAAATTCCCCGTCTGCGGTAAACAGACGGGGAATTTCCATGTTATTGTGACATTGCGTTTATTTGCAGGCGGCTAAATCCCGCAGGAAAGCCTCCACAGCGGCCTCCGGCGTGGCCCAGCTGGTGACCAGACGGATGCAGGTGTTGGCGCTGTCCACGGCGTGGTCGATCTCAAATTCGTAGCCCTTTGCCTGCAATTGCTCCACGGTGGAATTGGGCAGGACAGGGAACTGCTGGTTGGAGGGGGATTCCACAGGGAAGGCATAGCCCAGCGCGGACACCCCCGCATGGAGGCGGGCGGCCATTTCGTTGGCGTGGCGGGCAATGTCAAAATACAGATTGTCCGTCAGCAGTGCGGAAAATTGCACACCCAACAGCCGGCCCTTTGCCAGCATACCGCCCCGCTGCTTCATGTGCCAACGGAAGTGCTCCTTGGCAATCTCATGACTCAGCACCACGGCCTCACCGAAGAGCGCGCCGTTTTTGGTGCCGCCGATGTAAAATACGTCGGTCAGCGCCGCCAGGTCCGGCAGGGTCAAATCGTTGCCGGGGGCGGTGAGGGCAGAGCCCAGCCGCGCGCCATCCAGAAACAGATACAAATTGTGGGCATCGCAGCAGGCCCGGAGGGCCGTCAGCTCCGCCTTGGTATAGATGGTGCCAATCTCCGTGGTGTCGGAGATGTAGACCATCCGGGGCAGAACCATGTGCTCTGTGGAGTGGGCGTTCAAAACGGATTCCACCAGAGCGGGGGTGAGCTTGCCGTCGGGGGCATGGGCAATGCAGACCTTGTGGCCGGAGGCCTCGATGGCCCCGGTTTCATGGACATTGATGTGTCCGGTGTCGGCGGCAATGACGGCCTCATAGGGCTGCAAGAACGCATTGATAATAATTAGGTTGGCGGAGGTGCCGCCGATGAGAAAGTGGACATCCGCCTTCGGCGCGGCGCACTGACTGCGGATAAGCTCCGCCGCCGCGCGGCAGCGGGGGTCCAAACCGTAGCCGCAGGTCTGCTCTAAATTGGTGTCTGTCAGCGCTTGGAGAACCTTGGGATGAACGCCTTCGCTGTAATCATTTCTAAAGCTGTACATGGGAAAACCCTACTTTCCTTACAATTTCATTTGAAATCATACTGCTATTTCAGGAGAAACGCAATAAATTTTGAAAAACTGGAAATAATTTTGGATAACGAGGAAACTTTTTGCCGCGCCTTTCGTCTATACTCATGCAATACAATGAAAGAATAAGGAGAACCCCATGAAGAAAATCTTGACGTTAGCCCTGTCCGCCCTGTTGTTGATGGCGGCATTGACCGCCTGCGGTAGCGACAAAACCCCCGACGCCGACAAAACCGTGGACCTGACCGCCTTTTACAAGGATGTGGCCGATGAATACGACTGGGAGGAAGGCTTCATGGCCGACCTGACCGACGATATGCTGGAGGGCTACTATCCCGGCTTAAAGGATATGACCCTGACCCAGAAGGTGCTGAAAATGCCCATGATGTCCTCTGTGGTCAACGAACTGGCGTTTTTGGAATGCGAAACGGAAGAGGACGCCACCGCCGCCGCCGCGATTTTGCAGAACCGCATCACGGTGCAGGCAGAGGGCGGAGCCTGGTATCCCGAGTCTGTGGAGGCCTGGGGCCGGGGCGTGGTGATCCAGCAGGGCAAGTATGTTGCCATGATTGCCTCCGCCGAGCATCAGGACGAAATTGTGGAGCAGTTTAACGAGCTGTTTGCCTAATTGCCTGCCATAGGATATACTGGGGCTACCGCACGGTTGCGGCGGCCCCTTTTTTCTGATTACATCGACGGGAGGAAATCGCTTTGGTTTTCAGCAGTCTGACTTTTTTATTCGGCTTTTTTTCACTGACCCTGGCAATGTATTTTTTGGCGCCCCTCAAGTGGCGAAATTTACTGCTGCTGCTGGTCAGCCTGATTTTTTACGGCTGGGAAAAACCGGCCTATGTGCTGATTATGGTGCTGTCCATCGCCATCGACTACGTCCATGGGCTACTGGTGGAAAAATATCGGGCCGACGACAAAAAGGCCCGGTGGTTTGTGGCGCAATCGGTGATTTTCAATTTACTATTGCTAGGCTTTTTTAAGTATTACGACTTTTTGGCCATCAATCTCTCCCTGATTCCCGGGATTCAACTGCCGATACTCAATATTGAGCTGCCCATCGGCATCTCGTTTTTTACCTTCCAAACCATGAGCTACACCATCGACGTGTACCGCAAGGACGCGCCTGTGCAGCGGAGCGTGGTGGATTTCGGTGCGTTTGTCACCATGTTTCCCCAACTGATTGCCGGACCGATTGTAAAGTACAAGCAGGTGGCGGCGGAGCTGACGGAGCGGGTCCACTCCACGGAGCGCTTCGCCCCGGGGGCGCGGCGGTTCACCGTGGGTCTGGCCAAAAAGGTACTGCTGGCCAACGCCATTGGCGGTCTGTGGGATGCGTCTCTCGCGTCCCAGACGGCGGGGACATTGACGGCCTTTGGCGGCTGGCTGGGGCTGATTGCCTTTTCCTTCCAAATTTATTTTGACTTCTCCGGCTACTCCGACATGGCCATTGGCATCGGGCAGATGATTGGCTTCACCTTCCCGGAGAACTTTAACTATCCCTACCTCTCCACCTCCGTCACGGATTTTTGGCGGCGGTGGCATATGTCCCTGACCTCCTGGTTCCGGGAATATCTCTACATCCCATTAGGCGGCAACCGGGGCGGAACAGGCAAGGCCATCCGCAACATTTTGCTGGTTTGGGCCTGCACCGGCATTTGGCACGGGGCCAGCTGGAACTTTTTGCTGTGGGGATTGTATTTCGCGTTTTGGCTGATTTTGGAAAAATACGTTCTGCGGGGCCTGTTGGAAAAAACGCCCACGGCCCTCAAGCGATGCTATACGCTTTTGGTGGCGGTGATGGGCTGGGGCCTGTTCGCCATGGTGGATTTGGGGCAGTGCGGGGCTTATTTCAGCCGCTGCTTTGGCAGTGGAGCGCTGTGGAGTCCCTACGACGGCTATTTGCTGCAAAGCTATGCGCTGACCCTGGTACTGCTGACAGTTGCCTCCACCACTCTGGGAAAAAATTTGTGGGCCAAGCTGCCGGACCGGGCGCGGAAGATTGGCGAACCGATTTTGATGGTGTCGGGACTGCTGATTTGTACTGCGTATTTGGTGGATGGCAGCTACAATCCGTTTTTGTATTTTCGATTTTAAAGGAGGGAAGCGCAGATGAAAAAATTCTATAACCGCTTCCTGACAGCGGTATTTTGCCTGTTTTTGGGCGGACTGTTCGTATGGCACGTGCTTTTGCCGGACCGGGCGCGGTCTGAGGTGGAGAACCGCACCTTGCAGCAGCTGCCGGTTATAACCCTCTCCGGCGTACTGGAGGGGAGCTATATGGACGACATGGAGACATATTTTGCCGACCAATTTCCCCTGCGGGACGACTGGACAGAGGTGAAGGCCCGGGCGGAGCAGCTTTTGGGCAAGCGGGAGTTCAACAACGTCTATCTCTGCGGCGACACCCTGATTTCCAAGGTCAAAGCGCCGGAGGAGACGTTGACGGATAAAAACTTGGCCTACACGGTGAAGCTGGCGGAAAAAACCGACATTCCCGTCTATTTGGGCCTGATTCCCTCGGCGGCGGACATCTGGAAGGACAAACTCCCCGTCGGCGGGGAAAATTGGGACCAGACGGCGTTTTTGGCCCTTGCGGCGGAAAAAACGGGCCTGCCCACGGTGGATTTCAAGACAGCCTTGGCAGACCACGCCGCGGAGCCGATTTTCTATCGCACGGACCACCACTGGACCTCTCTCGGCGCTTATTACGGTTACACCGCCGTGATGGAGGCCCTGGGTCGGACGCCGCTGGACCGGGGGGCCTTTACGCCGGAAACGGTGAGCGAGGATTTCAACGGCACCCTCTACTCCACCTCCGGCATTCACTGGCTCCCGCCGGATTCCATGGAATTTTGGGTGCCGGACGCAGGGCTTTCCGTCACGTCCTGGCGGACGGGAAAACCTGTGGCAGAGCCGCTGTACAACCGGGACTATTTGGAGAAAAAGGACAAATACTCCGCGTTTTTAGGCGGCAATCAGCCCCTGTGCGTCATTGAAAATCAGGCCCTGGCAGGGCAGGGGAAGCTGCTGGTGGTGCGGGATTCCTATTCTGATTCCCTGGCGCCGCTGCTTTCCCAGAGCTTTGAGGAGGTCCATTTGCTGGACCTGCGGTATTATCACAGCTCGGTGGCGCAGTATGCCCGGGACAACGGCATCGACCAAATTGTGGTGCTGTACAGCGTCCCAAATTTTGTAACGGACCTCAATCTGGTGTTTTTAGGACAATAAAACCAGGCTGTCGATCAACCGAAAAATCCCAAAAAATGGGAACGAAAATCATTGCGAAAGACACCCGTAAAGGGTGTCTTTCGTTTTCAATCATCAGCTTCTAAAGCGTTTCACGGGTTTCAAAAAGCTGGGCGCAGCGTGTCGGAAAAACCTTTTCGACACGCTGAATCGGCGGCTGCAAATTGCAGCCGCCGATTATTTTACTCCGTGGTGGTTTCGTAGGTCCAGTTGTTGATGCCGCCAAAGTCGCAGACCTTGGTATAGCCCAGTTTTGCCAGCTTTGCGGCGGCTTTCTTACTCCGGCGGCCGGAGCGGCAATAGACCAAAATTTCCGCATTGAAATCCGGCAAAAGCATGGAAACATCCTGGCCGATTTCCTCATTGGGCAGGCACACGGCAGTGGGAATGTGTCCGCCGGCGTATTCCTCCCGGGTGCGTACATCCAGCAAAACCAGAGAATCGCCGGAGTCCAGTCGGGCTTTGGCCTCTTCTGCCGTCAGGGTTTGATAGGCGGGGGTGGACGGTTTGGAGCCGCTGTACATCCGCAGAACCACCACGCCGACAATAATGACCAACGCCAATAATAAAAGCTGTTTCATGGTGAGTACCTCCTGATTTTAAATCGTGAAATCAGTATATCCGAAAATAGGGGAAAAAGCGAGAAATTTTCAAAGC
>JAVVPH010000035.1:0-11179 GCA_036655835.1 Oscillibacter sp. | reverse complement strand
CGCCATCTCGTTTTTACGCGTGCATGGCGTTATTTTGCGCCTGCTTGCGCTCCAGCACCAGCCGGTCGGCAATCATGGCGATAAACTCGCTATTGGTGGGCTTGCCCTTGGTATTGGAAACGGTGTAACCGAAAAACTTTTGTAGCGTCTCCAAATCGCCCCGGTCCCAAGCCACTTCAATGGCATGGCGGATGGCACGCTCCACCCGGGACGGAGTGGTGGAAAACCGCCGGGCCACCTCGGGGTAGAGCACCTTGGTCACCGCATTGATGACGTCCATATCGTCCACGGCAATCATAATGGCCTCCCGTAAATACTGATAGCCCTTGATGTGGGCGGGAACGCCAATTTCGTGGATGATGGAGGTCACCTGGTTTTTCAGCTCCGTGGGATGCTCCGCCGCGGGAATTTTTCGGGCAAAGGCCGCCCGCATCCGCTCCAACAGGGAGTTTTCCTCGCAGGGCTTGCTGAAGAAGTAATACGCCCCCAGTTCCACCGCCTCAGACACCGCGCGGTCATGGCTAAACGCAGAGATGAGAATTACCTTGGGAACACCCAAGTCTTGCAACTTCAGCTTTTTGAGGATGCTAAAGCCGTCCAGGCCCGGCAACACAACGTCCATTAAAATCAAGTCCGGGTGCTTTTCATCAATGAGCCGATCTGCCTCTAGGCCGTCTCCGGTGGACCCCACCACTGTAAATTCCTCTGTTTTCTCTATCGTCTCCTGCAACAGGTTGCGAAAATCCTCATTGGCGTCTGCCAGCAATACGGTTTTACTGTCCATGTATTTCCTGTCCTTTACCACTTATTCGATTTTTTCCGAGAACCAATTAGCCGGGGATAGGGGTCGTTCCGCCTTTGGAACCGCCCCGCCCCATTTACGACGAATTCATGAAGCTTCAATTCACGTTTTCTATAAATTAGCATAAACGGACAGGTTTTGCAAGGTAAAACTGTAAATAAATTCCATAAAGAGTTCGACTGTTTTTTCGTGACCCTGTCGAACGCATGGGAGACAAGGCTTTGCTCAATTCCCTCTTCAAGGCAGCCGGAGCGTTGCTCCGGCTGCCCCAGACGGTCACGCCACGGGCTGGTGTTGGAGATTTGCGTCCTCCAGCATATTTTCAATCAAAATTCCATATCCTTTGGTTGGGTCGTTCAACAAAACGTGGGTCACCGCGCCCACAAATTTTCCATTTTGCAAAATGGGACTGCCGCTCATGCCCTGGACAATGCCGCCGGTGGCAGTCAGCAGGGCCGGGTCGGTGACAGAGATGAGCAAATCTCGCCCATCCGTGGCATGGGGAAGCACCTTTAAAATTTCAACGTCGTATTCCTCCACGGCGGTTCCCTCCACATTGGAGCGAATCACCGCCCTGCCGGGTCGAACCTCTGCGGAATCCGCCACAGGCAGGGCCTGCTGAGCGTCGCCGGGGACAGCGGAGGCCGCCAGTGTGCCGAAAATCCCGCTGTCGGTATTGGCATATAGATTGCCCAAATCGCCGCTTAAATCAAAATCGCCCCGCAGCTCTCCGGCCTCGCCGGCCTCGCCACGTTTCACCGCTTTTACAGTGGATGGCAGGATGGAACCCGAGGAAAAGGGCATTAAAATGGCGGTGTCGCAGTCGGTGATACCGTGGCCCAACGCACCGAACACGCCGCTGGCCGGGTCGTAAAAGGTCATGGTGCCGATGCCGGCCATACTGTCCCGAATCCACGCGCCGATGTTCCAATCGCCCGCCTCATTTTGGGCGGGAGAAACGGCTAAGGTCATGCCGGTGCTACCCCGGCGGAGCTGTAAATGGGCGGTCTCTCCGCCGCCGGATTGCAGCAGGGACTGAAATTGCTCGGTGGAGGCGATGTTGGCTCCGTTACACTTGAGTAGCACATCTCCGGTTTGTACGCCGGCGGATTTTGCCGGTGTGGGCCCGTCGGAGAGCTTCACCACCACCACTCCTCTGGAAAAAAGTTTAATGCCCACGGTGTGTCCCACAGGGACCAGGGTTTTGACGGCGGAAGCATTCGGGGCCGCATTTAAATCCACAGCGCCTGCCATGGGAAGCAGTGCCGTGGCGCAAAAAAGCAGAGAAAGGCAGAAAACCGCGCCGCCTCGCAGTCCTCTTTTCGTTTTTTGAAACGGTTCATACATGGAATCACCCCTTTCCGAAACGCAGCCGACAGAAATTTTGCCGGCTTCATTATCCTCTGCCAACGCGCCGAAAACACGCCTTGCAAAATGCGGAAGTAGGCCCATGGAAACCGCTGGCTTTTGCGGGGACAGCGCAAAAAGAAGCTCCCGCAGACCAAAATCTGCGGGAGCTTCCAAATATTATAGGTCAAACCATTCAAAATTTTCCATAAAATTTCTGAAAATTCACGTTTTGGGACGCCCTTGACTCAGTCCCGGCGATTAAAAATTTTGAAAATATCGTCGAAGGGGTCCTCACCGGCATCCTCGGTTTTTTTGTCGTCCTCCCGGCTCAGGGGCATGGGCTCCAGGGTGGAGGCCGGGGTCGCAACCGGCTCCGGTGTGGGGACAGGGGTCTCCGGCGCTTGCACCGGGGCCATTTTGGGCAAATTGGAGAGAAGCTTATCAAAGCCGGTGGCAATCACGGTGACCCGGATCTCGTCGTCCAGCGTCTCGTCGAAGGTGGCGCCGAAAATGGTCAGCGCGTCGGGATGTACTGCCGCCTGCACCAGAGAGGCGGCCTGCTCCACCTCCTCCAAGCCGATGTCCATGGAGCCGGTGACGTTGATGAGCACGCCCTTGGCGCCCTCGATGGAGGTTTCCAGCAGGGGGCTGGAGATGGCCATTCTGGCGGCCTCCTCGGCCTTGCCCTTGCCGGCGGCGCGGCCCACGCCCATGTGGGCCATGCCCGCGCTTTTCATGATGGCGGTGACGTCGGCAAAGTCCAAGTTGATAAAGCCGGTGTCCCGAATCAAATCGGAAATGGACTGCACTGCCTGGCGCAGCACGTCGTCCGCAATTTCAAAGGCGTTGGCAAAGGTGATTTTTTGGTCCGTGGCGTGCTTGAGCCGCTCGTTGGGGATGATGACCAGGGAATCCACCTTGTCCTGCAATTCAGCAATGCCCGCCTCGGCCTGCTGCATCCGGCGGCGGCCCTCAAAGCCGAAGGGCTTGGTGACCACAGCCACGGTGAGAATGTCCAGCTCCTTGGCGATTTCCGCCACGATGGGCGCGCCGCCGGTGCCGGTGCCGCCGCCCATACCGGCGGTGATGAACACCATATCGGTGTCCTCCAGAGCCTTGGCGATCTGGTTGCGGCTCTCCTCGGCGGACTTGCGGCCCACCTCCGGGTCAGAGCCTGCGCCCTGGCCATGGGTCAGCTTTTCACCGATTTGAATTTTATAGGTGGCGCTGGAAACATTCAGCGCCTGCTTGTCCGTATTCACGGCGACGAAATCCACGCCCTTGGTGCCGGAGCGGACCATACGATTCACTACATTGTTGCCGCCGCCGCCCACGCCGATTACCTTGATATTGACCACGGTGTCGGGACCGGTTTCCAAACCAAATGCCATAGTGGTGCCTCCTGCTATCATTTGTGTCAACAGGCAAAATTGCCTGTGAAATTTAAAACATCCTCTGCTTACACGTCTCCTTATTGTATGACACTTTCCTCGCCCGGTCAAGTGGTCCCTCCGGTTTTCTCGGTATTTTTTCAAAAATAGGAGCGGCAAGCCGCCCCTATTTCCTATTTTCGTATAAAATTGACACGTCCGTCATCCCGGGTGAGGCAAATGGTGCCGGTTTCGTTGCTCTCTAATTTTCCAATCACGGTTTGCAAG
Organism: Oscillibacter sp.; assembly: GCA_036655835.1. Classification (GTDB taxonomy): domain Bacteria; phylum Bacillota; class Clostridia; order Oscillospirales; family Oscillospiraceae; genus Oscillibacter. The sequence continues at coordinate 7,369 of JAVVPH010000035.1, read as the reverse complement.
GCCCGGAGCTTATAGGCGTAATCCGCGCCATAGGGCAGCTCCACGGTGAAGCGTCCGCCGAAATCCATGGTCAGCATGGAAATTTCCCCCAGGTGAATCGCGTGTACCTGATCCAGCAGGGCCGCCTCATCCAGGGCCTTGAGCAGGCTCAGCAGGCTCTCCTGCTGGCTTGCGTACTCCGTGGCCAGGGCGATGGGCGTGCCCACCGAGGGGGCCAGGAGCTTGCACCCGTCCACCACAGGGACCTGGCGCGTCAGCGGCGCGGCGGTCTGCTCCACAATTTTTCCGCCGGGGCTGAGATACCACACGCCGCCGTCCTGCACGATGGCCAGCGTGAAATCGCACTCACTCACCTCGATGAGCAGGGTGTCCGGGTACTTGCGGTTGATGCGGGGCAGCTCGATATAGGGCAGCTTCTGCTGCAAATTTTGGGCCACGTCGTGCTTGTTCAGCAACGAGAGATTGTCGCCGATTTGAATGCCGGTGGCGGACACAATTTCCTCCCGGGTGTAGCGCACATTGCCGGTGACCACCACCGTATCCACCCGGAAAAACAGCGTCAGCGCCGCCACAATGGCCCCGCAGATGACCAAGGTGGACAACAGCTTATAGAGGAAACCGAAGCCTCCCCTTCTGCGCCGCCGATTGGAATTTTTCCGTCTGGCCATATCCCTCTCCTAGCTGTCGTTTTCGTTTTGGGTGACGCGCTCCACGTCTCCGCCCAAATGCGCCAGGTCCCCGGCGAGATTTTCATAGCCCCGGTCGATGTGGTGAATGACGGAGATGACGGACTCCCCCTCGGCGGCCAGGGCCGCCACGCATAGGGCCGCCCCGCCCCGCAGGTCCGTACAGCGGACCTGGGCGCCGTGCAGCTTGGAAACCCCCGTCACCATGGCCACCCGCCCGGAGACTTGAATATCCGCCCCCATGCGGCTCAGCTCATCCACATGGCGATAGCGATTTTCAAAAATATTTTCCTGAAACAGCGTGGCCCCCCGGCCACACAGCAGTGCCGCCATCAAAACCGCCTGGGCATCGGTGGGGAAGCCGGGATAGGGTGCAGTGCGCACCGCACGGATGGCACGCAGCGGTCCTGTGCGGGCACAGCGCAGGCCCTCCCTGTCACTGGAAATTTGACAGCCCGCCTCCCGCAGTGCGGCGGTGACGGTGGCGACGTGCCGCTCCTCGCCGCCCAGTAAGCGCACCTCGCCGCCGGCCGACGCGGCGGCGCAGAGATAAGTAGCCGTGACAATCCGGTCCCGCATCACCCGGTAAGTACAACCGTGGAGCCGCCGCCCGCCCCGGATGGTGACGGTGGAGCTGCCCGCCCCGGAAACCTGCCCGCCGCACGCGTTGAGAAAGCCTTGCAAATCCGCGATCTCCGGCTCCCGGGCGGCATTTAAAATGGTGGTGTCCCCCGCCGCGCCGCAGGCGGCCAGCATCAAATTCTCCGTGGCTCCCACGGAGGGCAGGCTCAGCACCAGCTCCCGCCCCTGCAATTTCTCCGCCCGGCAGTGGAGAAAGCCGCCCGCCTCGTCAATCTCCGCGCCCAGGGCCCGCAGGCCCGAGAGGTGGAGGTCAATGGGGCGAGGCCCCAGCTCACAGCCGCCGGGATAGCTCAAATCCGCCTGTCCGCAGCGGGCCAAAATGGCCCCCAGGAAAATGGCGGAGGATCGCATCTCTCGCATCAGTATATCAGAAATTTCACAGCGATTCAAGGCCGTTCCGTCCACCACCAGCGCGTCCTCCTGCCAGTGGGCGCAACAGCCCAGGGCTTGCAGAATCCGCACCGAGGCATCCACGTCCCGCAGACGGGGACAGCCCAACAGCGTCACCTCGCCGCCGGCCAACAGCGTTGCCGCCAAAATGGGCAGCACACTGTTTTTCGCCCCCTGAATGGAAACGTCCCCCTCCAGTCGGTTGCCACCTCTTACCAAAAGCTGGCTCATATATGTTCCCTCCGCTCATAAAATGGTTTCTCATTCCATCCTATGGCAGGAGGCAAATGGTGGTGACTGGACAAGCCTGCCGGCAAATTGATTCAGAGGTTCCTTAGAACCTGCAAAATGCGCTCCGTGGCATCCAAAATGCCCAGAGACGACATGGCCCGCTCCATGGCCTCTCGCTTTTCGCCGTTGTGCAAAATGCCGCAGGCGGCCTGAAACAGTGCCTGGCCGCTGCTTTGGGCCTCCGGCAGGACCACCGCGCCGCCCGCCGCCTCCAAGGCCCGGGCGTTTTTCTCCTGATGGTTGTTGGTGACATAGGGGGAGGGCACAATCAGGGCCGGGACCCCCAGGGCCGTCAGCTCGCTGATGGTGGACGCCCCCGCCCGGCTGATGACCAAATCCGCCGCCCGGCAGACCCGGGCCATATCGTAAATATACTCCCGCAATTGCAGTGCCGGATGTTGGGCCAAGTCCACGCCCTTTTCCTCCAGCGCGCGGCACATGGCGGGGTAATCGGCGACACCGGCGGCGTGGATGTGGTGAAACGGCTCCTTTGCCGCCTCCAGGGCCAAAAAATCCACCATTTGCCGGTTCATGCCGCTGGCCCCCAGGGACCCCCAGAAGGAGACAATCAAGGGCCGCCCGTCCGCCACGCCCAGTTCCGCCTTGGCCTGCTGGCGGGTGAGGGCGAAGAAATCCCCCCGGACCGGCGTGCCGGTGACGATGATTTTTTCCGGGTGCTTGTAGTGCTGACGGCAGGCCTCAAAGCCCACCAGAATTCGGTCCGCGTATGGCTCCAGCATTTCCGTGGTAAGGCCGGGGACCATGTTGGACTCGTGGACCGCCGTGGGGATTCCCGCCTTGGCGGCGGCTTTGACGATGGGATAGCTGGCGTAGCCGCCGGTGCCCACCACCACATCGGGCCGAAACTCCCGCAAAATTGCCCGGGCCTCGTGGGGCGCACGGACCAGATTGCCCACGGAAATCAAATTATGCCGCAGCTCCCGGGGCTTGATGGAGCGGTGGAAGCTGGAAATATGCACCGTGCGAAAGGCGTACCCCGCCTGGGGAATCAGGTCCTTTTCCAAGCCCCGCTCCGCCCCCACGAATAAAAATTCCGTGGTGGGGTTCTCCTCGTGAAGGCGCTGCGCCAAGGCGATGGCGGGATTCACATGGCCCGCCGTGCCGCCGCAGGTGAACAGCACCCGCTCAAATTGTTTCATCCGCTACCCGCCTTTCGTTGGCCGCATCTGCCTGGATACCGAGAGCACAATCCCCATCTCCGCCAATTGGATGGACAGCGCCGTGCCGCCATAGCTGAAAAACGGCAGGGAGATGCCCGTGGTGGGCAGCAGGCCCGTGACCACGCCGATGTTTAGAAACACCTGCAAGCCGATCAGGGTGGTGACACCCACCACCAGGAGACTGCCAAAGCGGTCCCGGGAGTGGAGGGCAATCCAGTAGCCCCGGAGAATCAGCGCCGCGAACAGCAGCATAATCACGGTGGCCCCGATGAGGCCCAGCTCCTCGCAGATGATGGCGAAAATAAAGTCGTTATGCTCCTCGGGCAGGTAGAGAAATTTTTGCCGGCTCTTGCCAAGGCCCACCCCCAACAGTCCGCCGGAGCCGATGGACAGCAGGCTCTGCACCAACTGGTAGCCCTTGTCTTGGGCGTCCGCCCAGGGGTTGTGCCACATTTCAATGCGGGAGGCATTGTACCCCACCACAAAAAGCACCACATAGACCAGTGCCCCCGCCCCGCCGATGGCTGCGCCCACCCATCTCCAATGGATGCCGCCCACCAGCATCATAGCCGCGCCCACACCCAAAATCAGCAGTGCGCCGGAGAGGTGATGCTCCGCGCCCACCAGGCCCGCCAACAGCACCAGCCAGATGGTATAGGGGACGATCCCATAGCGGAAGGACTGCATTTTGTCCTTCTTTTTGGAAATGCTGTCCGCAAAATAGAGCACCACCGCCACCTTGGCAATTTCCGAGGGCTGAAACTGCAAGGACGTGCCGGGAAGTCCCAACCAACGGGTGGCGTTGTTGCGGGTGATGGCCAGGGGATTGTGGGGAATCAGCACCAGCACCAGTAAAATAATGGAGAGAAACAACAGGGGCTTTGCCAGGGCGCGGAAGCGCTGATAGTTGATTTTTCCGATGAAAAACATGGCGGCCACGCCCATGACGGCAAAAACGCCCTGCTTGTAAAAATAGGTCATGGGGTTGCCGGATTCATAATAGGCGGAGGGAAAGCTGGCGGAGAGCAGCATCACCAGTCCGATGCCCGTGAGCAGCAGCACCAGCACGCAAAAGGGCACATCCATGCCGCCCCGGGCCAGCTCCCGGCTCTCCTGTGCCTTTTCCTTTTGCTCTTCCCGGCGCTGTTGGCGGGCCAGGGCTTCCTCTCGTGTCATGCGGTTTCCCCCTCTCCTGTTTTTTTAATGCCGCGACGGCGGGCGATATGCAGGCAGCCCTCTGCCGCCCCTACCTTAAAAGTGCTCTGCCGGGGATTGATTCAGAGGTTCCTTAGGGGCAGATCCCGAGATAGGCCAGCACACAGCCCAAAATCGTGATGCCGGAAAACACCGCCACCAGTTTTTTCTCGCTCCAACCGCACAGCTCAAAATGATGGTGCAGCGGTGCCATTTTGAAAAAGCGCTTGCCGTGGGTGAGCTTGAAATAGCCCACCTGAATGATGTCGGACAGCGTCTCCGCAATATAGATCACGCCCACGGGAATCAAAATCAGGGGCATATTCATGGCAAAGGCCAGAGCCGCCACCGCGCCGCCCAAAAAGAGACTGCCGGTGTCCCCCATAAACACCTTGGCCGGGTGGCGGTTATAGATAAAAAATGCCGCCAAGCCGCCCAGCAATGCCGCCGGAAAGAGGGTAAAAGTGCCGTGGACACTCCACAGTACGCCAACAGTGGTGAAAAACGCCATCACCACAAAGGTCACGCCGGTGGCCAGACCATCCACGCCGTCGGTGAGGTTGACGGCGTTGACACAGCCCACAATGACAAAGGCGGCAAAAATCAGATACACCACCCAATTGATGGTGACACTCACCCTCAAAAACGGGATATACAGGTCATTGGTCAGCAGGCCCTCGTAGCGCATCAGGCACAAAAAGCCCACCGCCGCCGCCAACTGCAGCACAAATTTCTGCTTGGCGGTGAGGCCCTCGTTTTGATGCTGACGGACCTTGCGGTAATCGTCCACAAAGCCGATGAGGCCGAAAATCAGAGCGAAGAGATAGACATACAGATGCATGAACTCCCCATTCAGCATTTTTCCCCAGCCCAGAAGAAAGATGGCAACCCCTGCCCCCAAAATAAACATAATGCCGCCCATGGTGGGCGTGCCCGCCTTGGACGCGTGCCATGTGGGGCCGTCCGTCCGGATGCTCTGCCCCGCCTTCAGCTTGTGCAGCTCCGGAATCAGGAATTTGCCGATCACCAGTGTCAGCGCAAAGCTGACCGCCGCCGCAACAAGTACCTCTGTCATGATGTTCTCCTCCCGCCCCACAGCGGCTCCCCGCCGTGGCCTCTCCTATTGTAATGTCTGCTGAAGCTGCAAAGCAGTCCTGTTTTGCCGCCCCAAAGAGCAATGGTTCCTCTTTGGGCAAATGCGCCCGCGCATTTGTTCTGCGGACATGATTGTAACGTGCGCACCGCCAAGGGGTGCCTCGCCACCGCTCAGGGCTTTTCCGCCAGATAGTCCGCAACCACTTCCCGCTCATCCAGATGGTGCTTCACGTGGTTGATTTCCTGATAGGTCTCATGGCCCTTGCCGCAGAGGACAATCACGTCCCCCGCCCCGGCATGGTCCATGGCGTAGTGAATGGCCTCCACCCGATTTTCCACCACAATGTGGGGGGTGGTCAGGCCCTCCAGGCCCGGTAAAATATCCGCGATGATGTCCCGGGGCTGTTCCGTCCGGGGATTATCCGAGGTGATCACCACAAAATCGGCAAGCTCCGCCGCGGTTTTTCCCATCTTCGGGCGTTTCGACTTATCCCGGTCGCCGCCGCAGCCAAACACCGCCACCGTGCGCCCTTTGGCGAAGCCCTTCACCGTGGACAGCACATTTTGGAGGCCGTCGGGGCTGTGGGCAAAGTCCACCAGAATGGTATAGTCCTTTCCCGGGGTGGGCACCACCTCCACCCGGCCCTTCACATGGGGAACCCGGGCCAGGGCGGCGGCACTTTGGGGAAGGGAAATTCCCAGGGCCAGGGCCGCTCCCAAAACATCCAGCGTATTATATACCATAAAACCGCCGGGAATGCCAACCTTTATTTTCGTGCGCGCATCCTTTGTCACCGCGTCGAAGGATATCCCCTCCGCCGACAAAACCACATTCTCCGCCACAAGGTCCGCCTTGGTCCGGCAGGCATAGGAAAAGGTTTGGCAGCTGGCGTTTTTCAGCAGCCGCTCCGCCCAGGGGTCGTCGGCATTGTAAACGCCCAGATCACAGCGCTGAAACAGCAGGGCCTTCGCGTCGCAATACGCCTCCATGGTATGGTGAAAATCCAGATGGTCCTGGGTCAAATTGGTGAACACGCCCACGGCGTAATGCACGCCGTACACCCGGTCCAGCACCAGGGCGTGGGAGGAAGTCTCCATCACCACATGGGTGCAGCCCGCATCCTGCATCTGGGCGAAGAGCCGCTGCAATTCAAAGGATTCCGGCGTGGTGCGCTCCGTGGGAAGCACCTCACTGCCTATCATATTCTGGTTGGTGCCAATCAACCCCACCTTGGCCCCCAGGGCCTGCTCCAAAACGGCCTTTAGGAGGTAGGTGGTGGTGGTTTTTCCGTTGGTGCCGGTGACGCCCAGCAGGGTCATGGACTCCGCCGGGTGCCCAAAGAAATTTGCCCCCACCAGAGCCAGTGCCCTGCGGGAATTTTCCACCTGAATCACCGGCGCGTCTCCCGCCGGCAGCTGCTGGCACAGCACCGCCGCCGCGCCGGCGGCCAGAGCCGCTTCCATATAGGCGTGGCCATCCACCGCAAAACCGGTCATGGCCACAAACAGGTCACCGGGACGGGTGGTCCGGGAATCGTAGCTGACGCCGGAAATTTCCATTTCCATATCCGCCGTGGCGGCGAGTACGGGAATATCGCGGAGTAAATTCTTTAATTTCATGGTAAAACGCCCCTTTTTTGGTTTTCGACAGCATTTGCAGGTTTCGCAGTCTGTTCTATTATAGGCAGAGGAAAACGCTCCGTATACAGAGAACTGTGCCTAAAACCATGCAAAAAGTGCCGGGGCGGTCAAAATCTCCCTTTGTATCCGAAAATCCCCTCAATCCAGCACGGAGCTGTCGCCAAACTGGACTGTGACCACGGTTCCCGCCTCCAACTGGGTCCCCGGGGCCTCCCGCTGGCTGATGGCGTGGACATTGCCGGAACTGGA
>JAVVPH010000034.1:0-11182 GCA_036655835.1 Oscillibacter sp. | reverse complement strand
CTGTCTCACGCTTTTTGTATTGCGGGGGCGGTTTTGATCAAACTGCCCTCTGCGGGGGGATTTTTCGTTAAGGGCGTTTCGCCGGTGTTTCTTGAGCGGCGTTTGGAGGTGCCAACGCCCGGAGAATCGGGGCCATCAGCCTAGATTTTAAAAACGCCAGCACGGCGAAGCCGAACAGCAGCCAACAGCCCCACAGGGCCATAAAGGTCTGGGCGTAAAAAATGAAGAGGAACAGCGGCACGCAGGTCAGTCCCACCAGTAAAAAGGAGCGCCACAGCTCCCGCAGTCCCAGCAAAAAAGCCAGCTTTACCGTGGCGATGACGCCCTTTCCCGTGGCCGCCAGCACGGGAAACAGCCACTGGAGGGAAAAGCAGTAAACCGACGCCGCCAACAGCAGCAGAACATTTACGCCCAAATTGTCCGCCAGACCCTGGGCGGTGAGCAGCCGCCAGTCCAGCACCAACAGCGCCCCCGCCGCCAAATAGGGAATCCACAGCAGCGTGGCGGTTTTCCAGCGGCGGGCAAAGGCCTGGAAAAAGGCTTTGAAAGCGCTGTCAAAGCTCAAACTGGGGAAATTTAATAAAACGCTGTACAGCGCGGCGGTGGAAGCCCCCACCGTCACCACCGGGAGGGAGCAGATCAGCCAGCAGAGGTTCATCACCACCAGCAGGGCAATGTGGCCCACCATAGTCATAAACGGGGAGGTATCCGCAAAGAAAGCGGCCATTTTTTCCCGAAATCCGCCTTTTTTCTTCAAAAACAGGCCCCCTTTGCCCCTTGAAAACCAGATGCTTCCGCAGGTTTTCTATGGGAGAATATAAAATAGTATAGGCAAACAGGGGGCATTTGTCAACGCAGGAGCGGCGGGCGGTGGAAAAATTTAAAATGTAAGCAGTTACATTAAGAGGGAGAAATTCATAAAATCCCAAGAACTTTTTTGTTTAAACTAGATAATATTACAAAATGCCCTTGCTTTTTCCAATCAATGATGGTAGATTTGTGGTAATGAGCTGAGAGAAATGCAAATTCACCGGATTAAATCCTGCAATTTGTAAAGGCTTACATTTGAAGCGGGGGATTGCATGAACACCACAATCTATGACGTATCAAGGCTTTCCGGGGTTTCCACCGCCACCATTTCCCGGTCCTTTTCCAATCCGGCCCAGGTGCGGGAGTCCACCCGCCGGAAGGTTTTTGAGGCGGCGGAGGTCCTGCACTACTATCCCAACGCCATTGCCCGGGCTATGGCCCGGCAGAGAACGGACAAAATTGCCTTTCTGATCTGCAAAAAAGGCGCGACGATTTTGGACGAATTTTACGCCGGCATCTGCGAGGGGATTATGCGGGAGACGAATAAATCCGATTACCAACTGCTCATCTCCACGGCGGAGGACTGGCGGATGGCCGCCAACGTGGCCAAAAGCAAGCAGATCGAGGGCGTGATTCTGGGCGGAAACGCCCAGGCGGATATGGTTTCCGAATTTCAGAGCCAAAATATCTCCGTGGTGCTGGTCAACAACCGGATGTCCGGCTTTGATTTGCCCGCCGTGGTGTCGGACGAGGCCGGCGGCGTGGCCCAGGCGGTGGAGCATCTCATTGACCGGGGACACCGAAACATCGGCATGATTGCCGGGCGGTTTTCCCCCTATATCATCGGGGAGCGCTACAACGCTTTTTTGCGGATTTTGCAGGAAAACGGGTTGGATGTGGGCGATGCCAACATTAAAATGTGCGAGCCGAATATTGAAAGCGCCACCCGGGCGGCCCTGGAGCTGCTGGACCGGAAGGACCGGCCCACCGCTGTGTTCGGCTCCAACGACGTGATTGCCGCCGGGGTGATCAAGGCGGCCATTCGTCTGCGCCTGCGGGTGCCGGAGGATGTGGCCGTGGTGGGCTATGACGATTCCATTCTCTGCGGCGTGACGGAGCCGGAGCTGACATCTGTTCACGTCAACTGCCGCCGGATGGGGGAGCTGTGCGTGGAGCGCTTGCAGGCCATGCTGGACGGCGGGGACGGGAACGCTCCCCAGGTGACCCTGGTTTCCACGGAGCTGCATATCCGAAAATCCACCTGAGGGAAAACCACCCAAGTTTCATTTGGATTTTACAAAACCGCGCTAGCTGACAGGGGGAAAAATCAATATACTGTCAAAGGCTGCTGTGTTAGGAGGAACGCCCATGAAAGCGAAAAAGAGAGTCGGCACGGTGGTAAAGGCGCTGATTTGCGCGCTGATGCTGCTGGTGGCCCTGTTTCCCATCTATTGGCTGGTGGCCATGGCCATTCGCCCCACCAGCGAAATGACGGGCTTGATTTCCGTCATTCCCAAGGCGCTGACCATGGAGCATTTTAAACTGCTCTTTACCGAGAAGGGCTTTGGCACCGCCATTGTCAACAGCTTGCAGACCACCGGCATTTCCCTGGTGCTGTCCCTGAGCTTCGGGCTTTGCGCGGCGTATATCATCGCCCGGCACCGCTTCCGCTTCGGCCTGAAAAAACCCATGACCTACTGGGTGCTGCTGGTGCGGGTGCTGCCGCCGGTGGCGTTCACCATCCCGCTGTACATGATGTTCTCCAAGCTGGGGGTGCTGAACACCAAGCTTCCCGCCACGCTGGCCTGCGTGCTGATCAATATTCCGCTGATTATCTGGTTTATGGTCAGCTTTTTCCAGGACCTGCCGGAGGACATTGAGGAGTCCGCCCAAATTGACGGCGCCAGCGAGTGGCAGCTGTTCCGCAAAATTGTGCTGCCCCTGGTGGCTCCCGGTATCGCCGCCATTGCCATGCTGTCCTTTATGTACGCATGGAACGAGTATACGTACAGCATTATCTTCGTCCAATCCCCCAGCAACTACACCGTCCCGCTGGCGCTGGCGGTGCTGAACACGGAGGATAACCTGACCAACTTCGGCCTGGTGGCCGCCGGCGGTGTGATCTCCGTCATCCCCATTACGCTGTTTGTCATCTTTGCGCAGAACTACTTGATCAGCGGATTATCAAGCGGGGCTGTCAAGGAATAACAAAAATACCAACCTTGGAAACTCAACAGAATTCGATTAGGAGGAAAAGAAATGAAAAAGCTGCTTGCTCTGCTTCTGGCACTGGTCATGTCTCTGTCCCTGGTCGCCTGCGGCGCTCCCAAAGAGGAAAAACCCGCGGAACCCGCCCCCTCTGCCGAACCGACAAAGCTGACCCTGATTCTGCGCGGCGGTACTTACAGCGACGTGATTAAGGCCGCCCTCCCCGCCTTTGAGAAGGAAAACAATGTGAAGTGCGAGGTGCTGGACCTGTCCTTTGACGACCTGCACAGCAAAATCGCGCTGGATGCCGTCAACGAAAAGGGCGCCTACGACCTGTGCATGGTGGACGGCTCCTGGATGGCGGAATTTACCGCCAACAACGTGCTGGCCAACCTCACTGAGATGGGCTACGCCTTCGACGAGGACATCATCCCCGCCACCACCGATATCTGCAAGGTGGGCGAGGACGTCTATCTGGCACCCTACTTCGGCAACGTGACCGTCATGCTCTACAATAAAGAGCTGGTGAAGGCCGCCGGCTACGAGCCCGCCGATATCCAGACCTTTGAGGATTTGATGGCCATTGCCAAGTCTGCCAACGCGGCGGGCAAAAAGGGCTTTTTGATTCGCGGCGGCTCCGGCGACAACATCGTCTCCGACTTTATCCCCCACCTGCTGGTCCACGGCGGCTGGGTTGTGGATAAGGACAACAAGCCCACCGTCAACACCCCCGAATTCAAGGCCGCTCTGGAAAACTACATTGCCCTCTATAAGCTGGGCGACACCATGGATAAGGATGATATCGTAGCCGCCATCGACAACGGCGATGCCGCTCTGGGCCAGGGCTGGCCCGGCTGGTACGTCCCCAAGGCGGACAGCAAGGCAAATTACACCGTGATCCCCACCAAGCTCAACGCCTCCGACACTGCCAAAAACACCTCCATGTACGGCGTGTGGACCGTTGGTATCTGCAACAACAGCCAGAATAAGGACTTGACTCTGAAGCTGTTGGAGTACCTGATGAGCGCGGAAACCCAGATGCAGTCCATCGACGCCGGCGGCGTGCCCTGCCGGTACAGCTGCCTGTTGGATGCGGCCGTGTTGGCCAAATACCCGCATCTGGAGACGGTTTGCGCCGCTTTGGAAACCGGCGTGTATCGCCCCCGCATTGAGCAGTGGAGCGACTTCACCAACGTTTTGGGCACCGAATTGGACACCATTATTCAAGGCACCAAGACCATTGACCAGGGCCTGGCTGACGCGCAGACCGCGCTGGAAGCCCTGATGGCCTAACACAATTGAAGCCCCGGCGTCACGGCTTTTGCCGTGACGCCGGGTTTCCCGGAGAGAGAAAACCGAGATGTGAATCTCAGATTGAGAGGGCACCGTATGGAACAACTGGTTTCCCGGCAAAGAAAGGCCCCGCACCTGGGCGAGCGCGCGTTTCCGCGCCTGATGATTGCCCCCACGCTGTTGGTGCTCATTGTTTTGACCGCCTATCCCTTGATTTTTACCTTTATTTACAGCTTTACCGATTATAACTATCTGAAAGGCCCCGGCTCCGCGAACTTTGTTCTGTTCGACAGCTATGCCTCTCTGCTTCAAAATGCCTATTTCCGTCAGGCGATGGTGAACACCCTGAAATTCACTGTCCTTGCGGTGTTTTTTGAGATGATTCTCGGCCTGCTGGTGGCGGTTTTTATCAACAGCCTCAAGCGGGGGCAAAAGGTCATGCGCACGCTGCTGCTGCTGCCCTACCTGCTGCCCGCCGTCACCGTGGCCCTGAGCTGGAAGATGATGCTCTCCTCCAACTACGGCATCGTCAACCAAGTCCTGGAGGCCGTGGGCCTGCCGGTGTTCAACTGGTTTATGGATACCCGAACGGCCTTTGGCACCATTTTGCTCATCGATGTGTGGCAGAATGTCCCCTTCGTCTTTTTGCTGCTGTACGCCTCCCTGCAATCCGTGTCCGAGAGCCAGTATGAGGCCGCCCGCATCGACGGCGCAGGCGCGGTTCAGCAGTTTTGGTATGTCACCATTCCCAATATTAAAAACGGCCTGGCCCTCTGCGCCCTGCTGCGGACCATCGACACCTTCCGCCTCTTCGAGAAGGTGAATATCCTCACCGGCGGCGGGCCGGCGGGCACCACGTCCACCATCACCCAGTTCCTCTACAACTATGGCATTAAAAATTTGAAATTCGGCTTTGGCAGCGCAGGTGCCATCGTGATGACGGTGCTGGTGCTGGTGCTCTCCAGCTTTTATATCAAAAAAGCCATGAAATAAGCGGATGGAAAATATGAAACTGACGTTTGTCAACGTGGGCTACGGCGAGGCCATGGTGCTGGAATGTCCCGACAGCAGCCGCCCGGAGGGGGTATTTACCCTGGTGCTGGACGGCGGCAGTGCCGAGGCGGCGGAGTATGCCCGGTCCGACACCGGACGCATCCCACTGGCGGACTATCTGGCGGACCGGGGCATCGGGCATATCGACCTGATGGTGCTCACCCACATTCATGAGGACCACCTCTGCGGCTTGCTGCCGGTGGCAAGGGCCCTGCCCCCCCGGGTTTTGTGGCAGCCGCTGCCGGAGCACTTTGACCGAAAAATGCAGATGCCGGACCTGACGGCGGACACGCCCTCCCAGGGGAAATTTTTGCAGGCCCTCTCCGATTACCGGACGCTCTGCACCATGGTGGAGGCGGCCGGCGGCGAGGTCCATGCCGTCCAAGCCGGCGAGATCTGTTGCCCCTGCCCGGGCCTGACACTGCGGATACTGGCCCCGGGGGGAGAGCGGCTGGCCCGCCTGGCGGAAAACTGCGCCGCGCTGTATCGCCCTCAGACGGCGGAGGACCGGAAAAAGCGGTTGCTGCGGCTGGATGCGGAGATGAACAATTTCAGCCTGATTTTGCAGCTTGCGTACCGCGGCACCCGTATTCTCCTGCCCGGGGACACCAATTGCCTGGGCTACGGCGATTTGAGCCGGGAGACGCTTCGGGCCGACCTCTTTAAAATCGGCCACCACGGACAAAAGGACAGCGCCACGGAGGATTTGCTCCGCGCCATCTCCCCGGCGGCGGTGGTGTGCTGTGCCTCCAGTGACCGGCGCTATCACAGCGCGGATGCCGGGATTTTGCAAATGGCCCGGGCCTGCGGCGCGGCGCTGTATTTTTCCGACTGCCCGGCAGTCCCGGAAATTGCCCAGACACTGCCGGCCCATCAGGCTTTGGAATTTACCGTGGGGGAACAGGGCACTTTCACCGCCCGCTACATTTCATAACGCAAAACGTCCCGGGCCTTGGCCCGGGACGTTTTTGGATTGCAGGTAAAAAGGATCGCCTGAGGGCCCAGGGGTACTTTACGATGGCGAGAGAATATGCTATAATATCTCCGCAAAGAATTTGTGAAAAGTTGAAAGGATGAGCGGGAATGGGATTGAACTTGATGGAACTGCTCAAGGTTATTTTTCTCGGCGTGGTGGAGGGCATCACCGAGTGGCTGCCCATCAGCAGCACGGGGCATATGCTGTTGGTGGATGAATTTATCCAACTGAATATGAGCGACGCGTTTAAAGAGATGTTTTTTGTGGTCATTCAGTTGGGGGCCATTCTGGCGGTGGTGCTGCTCTTTTGGAAGAAGATGGTCCCGGTCCAATTCCACGACAAAACCCAGCCGGTGATCAGAATGAAAACCGTCTCCCTCTGGCTGAAGGTGGTGGTGGCCTGCATCCCCGGCGCGGTGGTGACCATCCTTTTTGACGACTATATCGAGGCCCATTTACATACGCCCACGGTGATTGGCGCGGCGCTGATTTTTTATGGCGTGGCCTTCATCGTGATTGAAAACTGGAACCGTATTCGCCACCCCCACACCAACCGCCTCTCCGACATCAGCTACCGCACGGCGCTGTGCATCGGCCTGTTTCAGGTGCTGTCCATCATTCCCGGCACCTCCCGCTCCGGCGCGACCATCATCGGCGCATTGCTACTGGGGGTATCCCGGGTGGCGGCGGCAGAATTTACGTTTTTCCTGGCTGTGCCGGTGATGTTCGGTCTGAGTGCCCTGAAAATCATCAAATTCGGCCTGGCCTTCACCGGCGCGGAGTTGCTGACGCTGCTGCTTGGCATGGTGGTGGCCTTTGTGGTGTCGGTGTTTGTCATCAAATTCCTGATGAGCTACATTAAAAAACACGACTTCAAGGTGTTTGGCTGGTATCGCATCCTGCTGGGCGGGGTGGTGCTACTGTACTTCGCACTGCAATAATCAAGAAAAAACGAGGTTGGCACGAAAATCGTGCCAACCTCGTTTGGTTATGCCAGAACGCGGACGCAGCCGTCGATGAGGGTCATAAACACCTCGTCGCCCTCGTGGAAGCGCTCCGCCAATTGGGGGTTATAGACCTCCACAATCACCGGCAGCTCGCCCAGCATCACCTCGTACTCGATTTTTGCGCCGTAGTACGTTGCCCGGGAAATGTGGCCGGGGAGGTGGCCGGATTCCGTGGCGGAGAGGTGGATGGACTCCGGCCGCACCGCCAGACAGCAGGGGCCGCCCTCGGTGACACCCAGCATTTTCCCCGGCGCGGGGAAGGAGAATACTTTGCCGCCCAGTTCTACCAGTGCGGCTTGCCCGTCCCGGCCCCGGAAAATACCGTCGATGAAGTTGGCCTTGCCGATGAAGTTGGCCACAAAGCGGCTGCCGGGCTGTTCGTAAATCTCCGAGGGGGTGCCCTGCTGCATGATGTCGCCGTCCTTCATGATGACCACCCGGTCGGAGATGGCCATGGCCTCGGACTGGTCGTGGGTGACGTACAGCGAGGTGATGCCCAGACGCTTTTGCAGGGCCCGCAGCTCGTCCCGCATACTCTCGCGAAGCTTGGCGTCCAGGTTGGACAGCGGCTCGTCAAAAAGCAGGACACTGGGCTCAATGACCACGGCCCGGGCCAGGGCCACCCGCTGCTGCTGCCCGCCGGAAATTTGGTTGGGGAAGCGATTTCCCATGCCCGTGAGCTGCATCAGCTCCACCACGGCGTTGGTCCGGGCGATGACCTCCTCCTGGGACAGCTTGGCCACCCGCAGACCGTAGGCGATGTTCTCCCAGATATTCATGTGGGGGAACAGGGCATAGCTCTGGAACACCATGGAGATGCCCCGCTTGTTGGGGGGGATTTTCGCCACATCCCGGTCCCCGATGAACACACTGCCGCTGGAGGGATATTCAAAGCCGGAAATCATGCGCAGGGTGGTGGTTTTGCCGCAGCCGGAGGGGCCTAGCAGCGTCACCATTTCGCCGTCCTTAATTTCCAAATCAATGTGGTTCACGGCTACAAATTCCTTGCCGGTATCCGGCTGCTGGAAGATTTTCGTCACGTCCTTTAGCAGGACGCCGGAGCTTTTTTTGCTAAACCCCAGAGCTTCAGGTTGATTGTTCATTTCGTTCCCTCCGTTTTCGTCTTGGACTGCGGTACTTTGGAGCGCGGCGATAGAAGCACGTTGACCAGCAGGCTGAAAAAGGCGATGACCACCAGCAAAATCACCACCAACATGGTGACAAAGGCGGCAGCCTGACTATATTTGGCTTGGTCAAACAGGGTGTAAATTTTGCTGGTGACCAGATTCCACCGGGGCGACACCAGGAAAATAACGGCGCTGACGGCGGTGATGGCCTTGACAAAGGAGTACACAATGCCGGAGAAAAAGGCGTTGCGCAGCATGGGCAGCGTGATGCGCCGGAAGGAATAGCCGCTGTCCGCCCCCAGAACGGTGGAGGCCTCCTCAATGGAATTGTCGATTTGCAACAGCGTGGTGGTGCCGGATTCAATGGCCACGGGCATATTGCGGAAGGTGAACACGATAATCAAAATCAAGGCTGTGCCGGTGAGAGAAAACTGGTGCCCGAACACATTGATGGAGTTAAAGCCCAGCACATAGCTGATGCCCAGCACCGTGCCGGGAACCGCGAACATCAGCACGGAGGAAACCTCGATAAAGCGCTTGCCGAAATAATTTCGCTTGGCGGTGAGGTAGGCGATCACCATGCCCAAAAAGCCGCCAATCAGCGCGGAGATAAGGCCCAGGACAATGGAGTTTTTCAGGCTGCTCATGCCGTAGGACAGGGCGCGGACGTACTGCTGAAGGGTCAGCGTGTAGTCCCGGCCCCAGGTGGTGACGAAGGAGCCAAACACCACCGTGCCGTAAAAGAGAATAATGACGGCGGCGATGGCCATGCAAAAGGCGAACAGCGGCCATTTGATGTGGGGCTCGTCCATCAGCTTGCGGGCCTGGGTGGGCTTGCCGGTGACGGTGACGAAGCTCTTTTTGTTGACCCAGTATTTATTCAGCAAAAAGGCGAGCACCGCCGGCAGCAACAGCAGCAGCGCCAGCACCGACCCCTTGCGCATATCGTAGCTGCCGGTGATAATTTGGTAGACCTCCACAGACAGCGTGGTATAGTCGCCGCCGATGGTGGCGGGGTTGGAGAAGTCCTCCAAGGACTGGATAAAAACCAGGAGACAGCCGGAGATGATCCCGGGCAGGGACAGGGGGAAGGTCACGGTCCAGAAGGTGTGCCAGCGGCTGGCGCCCATGTTGCAGGCGGCGTCCTCCACAGAGGCGTCAATGGACTCCAAAATGCCGGAGAGGGTCAGGTACGCAATGGGGAAAAAGGACATGACCTGCACCACCAGCAAGCTTCCCATGCCGTAGACGTTGTTACCCTGGATTCCCAGCAGAGTACTCGTAATCAATCCCTGCTTGCCGAACAAAAAGATGATGGACAGCGAGAGGATAAATGGCGGAGATAAAATGGGCAGGGTGGCGATGGTCTTGAGAAATTTTTTGCAGGGGACGTTGGTGCGGGTGATGGTGTAGGCGAAAATATAGCCGATGATGGTGGAGATAATCGCCACCAAAACGCCCAGCACCATGGTGTTGGCAAAGGTTTTCAGGTAGCGTGGGGTGGTAAAAATTTGGGCGAGGGTGGACAGGGAAAAACCGCCGTCTTCGCCTGTGAGGCTGAATACGAGAATTTTCCCCAGGGGATAGATGACAAATGCAAGCAACAGCACCATGACCAAAACAATGGCAAACAGCAAAATGGGCTGGCGCATCATCATTTTTGTCTCATTTAATTTTTTCGTGCGGACGGCGCTTCGCCCGCTGGGACCCGATGAGTTTGACATATGGGTTCCTCCTGTGAAAAATGTGTGAAAAGGAAAAAGCGGGCCCCTCCCGCAAGGAGAGGGGCCGACGCTTTGCGGGTTTACTCCTTGGGAGCGGTGGCGATGGCGGTTTCAAACTTCTCGGCGTATTCCTTCTTGGCACCGGCGGCCCAAACAGCGTCGTATTGAATGGTGGTGACCTTATCCAGCGTCACAAGGCCCTCGGCGGCAGTGGCCTGGGTGTTGGTGGGCACGCGGAAGGAGCTGCTCTCGGCGTAGAGGTTCTGGCCCTTGGTGGAGCACATCCAGTCGATAAACAGCTTGGCGTTGTCCTGCTCCTCAGCAATGCCGCCCTTAATCAGGGCCGCCGCGCCAACTTCGTAGCCGGTGCCCTCAGAGGGGAAGGACAGCTCGATGGGATAGCCCTCGGTGGTGGGCTGCAAGCCATCGTGGGAGAAGGTCAGGGCGATGGCGGCCTCGCCCAGCGCCACGGCGTTGGGGGCGGCGGAGCCGGACTTGGTGTACTGGGTCATGTTGACGTTGAGCTTGCTTAGGTAATCCCAAACGGCGTCGTCGCCCATCAACTGCACCAGCGTGGCCAGCACGGTGTAAGCGGTGCCGGAGGTGGCGGGGTGGGCCATGATGATCTCACCCTTGTATTTCGGGTCCAGCAAATCCTGCCAGGAGGTGGGATAGGCATAGCCCTTTTCGGCAAACCAATCCTTGTTGCAGGCAAAGGCGATGGCGCCCACATAGATGGGGTTCCAGTTGCCGTTGGGGTCAATGTACGCCTCCGGTGTGGCGGAGAGCTCAGGAGACTGATACGGCTCCAGCAGGCCCTGGTCGGCGGCGGCGATGTAGTTGTCGGTGGAACCGCCGAACATCAATGCCGCCTGGGGATTTTCCTTTTCAGCGGCAACGCGGGTCAGCATTTCACCGGCGGAGAGGCGGATGTAATTCACGGTGATGCCGGTTTCCTCGGTGAATTTGTTGAAGTAGTAGATG
>JAVVPH010000033.1:0-11522 GCA_036655835.1 Oscillibacter sp. | reverse complement strand
CCACCTGTCCGCTGTACAGTCATCAGGCCTTCAAAAAGCTCGGAAAAGCTCGGAGAAACATTCCAGTTGCTCCCTGTATCTTGTTTCGATTATACTGTTGGTCCGTGGGCGGACGTTGGCGGTGTTGCCTTAAACCTGCTCCTGGGCGTTGAGCTCGTCCTTGGCCTGCTGGAGGATTTTTTTCTCGGCCTTGGTGGTGAGCTGGGTCTGGTCAAACTGGGCGAAAAGGTCCGGGCGGCGGCGCATGGTGCGCAGATAGCTCTCTTTTTTTCGCCACGCGGCCACGTTGGCATGGTGGCCGGAGAGCAGCACCTCCGGCACCCGGAGGCCGTGCCACTCCTCGGGCCGGGAGTACTGGGGGTACTCCAACAGGCCGTTCCAATGGGATTCCTCGGTGAAGCACTCCTCGTCCGGCAGCACCCCGGGGACCATGCGGCACACCGCGTCACACACCGCCATGGCGGGGATTTCACCGCCGGTGAGGACAAAGTCCCCCATGCTGATTTCCTCGTCCACACAGGCGTCCAGAAAGCGCTGGTCCACGCCCTCATAATGGCCGCAGACCAAAATCAGGTGGTCATAGTGCTCTTTCAGCTCCCGGGCCACGGTTTGATTGAAGGTGCGGCCGCAGGGGGACATGAAAATGGTGCGACCGGGGCCGAAGGCTGTCACAATATGGTCCCAACAGCGATAGAGGGGGTCTGCCTGCATCACCGCGCCCCGTCCGCCGCCGTAGGGATAGTCGTCCACCTGCATCTGTTTATTGGTGGTATACTCCCGAATTTGGTGGGACTGGATGGCGATAAAGCCCCGCTCCTGGGCCCGGCCCAGCATACTGACGTTGAGCATGGCGTCCACCGAGTCGGGAAACAGGGTCATAATGTCAATCCTCATCGGTGGCCATCCCCTCCCAAACGTGGACCTCCATGCGGTTTTGCTCCAAATCCACGGACTGGATGAACACCTCCGCCACGGCGGGAATGAGATATTCCTTTTCGCCCCGGACGGTATAGACCTTGTGGGCGGGGTAGTCCTCCACCTTGGTGAGCTTTCCCAGCAGCGCGCCGCTTTCGGCGTTGAACACGTCTAAATCCAACAGCTCCTCATCGAAGCACGCACCGGGGGCCAGAGGCGCGTCCTCCCGGCGGATGGAGAGGATTTTTTCCTTATAGGTCAGGGCGGCGTTCATATCGTCCACGCCGGGAAACTTCATCAGCACCAGACTTTTATGGACGTGGTTGGCGGTGGGGGTGAGGGGGCGGCCATCCAGATAAAAAGTTTTGAAGCGGGTGAGAAACGCCGGGTCCTGCCCTATGGGCTGCACCCGGACCTCGCCCTTGATGCCGTGGGCGTTGACGATGCGGCCGATTTTGATGTAGTCTTGTTTCATAGAAGTCTCCATTCTGCGGGGATTATAATTTGATGATATTACAATACAGTATACCGTGTTTTTTCCGGCGGGGCAAGGGGCGCTTGCAATTTTGGGGCGACTGCGCTATGATAAATCCATTCAAAAACAGGAGGAATACCATCGTGCAAGAGAACGAGAACGACGAAATCATTGAGGAAACCCCGGAAGCGGTGGAGACTGCCACGCCGGAAAATGGCGAAATGGACGTGACGGAGATGGCTGCTCCCCGGAAAAACGGCGTGGTACGGGTGCTGCACACGGTGGCGCTGGCCATTTATCTCTTTGGCGGAATTTTGGGCCTGGTGACCTTGACCCAGGGCATGGCACAGACCAGCTTCCTCGGCGCGCTGGTGGGGATGCTGTCCACTTGGGTCAGCTACGCCATCTACGGCTCGCTGCTGCTGGGCTGTTCGGAGCTGCTGCGGCTGTTGGAGCGCATTGCGGACAAGTAAACGGCGGAAAACCGGAAAAAATCAAAAAAGGACCGGCACAGGCCGGTCCTTTTTTAGGTGCAATTCAATCTACGATATCCACGGAAACCTTGACGCCGGTGCGCTGCGCGTAGGCACGGACAACTGCCCGAATTTCCTTCGCGATACGGCCCTGACGACCGATGACCTTTCCCATGTCGTCGGGGGCGACGCGCAGCTCCAATGTCAGCTCCTGGTCGCCCTGAACCTCCGTCACGGAGACGGCGTCGGGGTCGTCCACAAGATTTCTGGCGATGTAGAGCAGCAAGTCTTTCATGCTCTGTCCTCCGGGTTAGCGGACGTCTACTTTTTTCAGCAGAGCGCGGACCGTGTCGGTGGGCTGAGCGCCGGACTTGATCCAAGCCTGGGCGCGCTCGGCGTCAATCTGAATGGCGGCGGGGGAGACGCAGGGGTTATAGGTGCCGATTTCTTCGATGAAACGGCCCTCACGGGGGAAGCGGGAATCGGCAACCACGATGCGATAGAAGGGAGCCTTCTTGGCGCCCAAACGGCGCAGTCTGATTTTGACCATAGTAATTGTACCTCCAAAAAATTTATGTCATTGATTTTATATAATAAATGCGATAGCACTTATTTACGCTTATTTAGACCGCTTTTTGCGGCCCGGGCCGTGGGACAATCCGCCCATCTGGGGCTTCCGGCCCCGGGACATCTGCTTGGTTAGCTGCTGCATCATGTCGAACTGCTTGAGGAGACGATTCACGTCCACCACCTGCAATCCACAGCCTGCGGCGATGCGCTTTTTGCGGCTGGCAGCCAGAATCTGGGGGTTTTCCCGCTCCAGCGGGGTCATGGAGAGGATGATGGCCTCGGTGTGGGACAGCTCTTTTTCGTCCAGGCTGGCACCCTCTAGCTGCTTTCCCATGCCGCCGGGGAGCATTCCGGCAAGTTGGCTTAAATCGCCCATGCCGCGAATTTGTTGCAGCTGCTCGTAATAATCTTGCAGGGTGAGGCGGTTTTTCCGGAGCTTTTCCTCCAGCTTGGCGGCTTGGGTGGCATCGTAGGTCTGCTCGGCCTTTTCGATGAAGGTGAGCATATCGCCCATGCCTAAAATCCGGGAGGCCATGCGGTCCGGGTGGAAGGGCTCAATCATATCCAGCTTTTCGCCGGTGCCCGCGAATTTGATGGGCTTGCCGGTGGTTGCCCGAATGGAGAGGGCCGCGCCGCCGCGGGCGTCGCCGTCCAGCTTGGTGAGAATCACTCCGTCGATGCCCAGGGCCTGGTCAAAGGCGGTGGCGGCATTGACGGCGTCCTGGCCCGTCATGGCGTCGACCACCAACAGAATCTCGTTGGGATGAACGGCGGCTTTCATGCGCTTGAGCTCGTCCATCAGGGTTTCGTCCACATGGAGCCGACCGGCGGTATCCAGAAAGACCATGTCGTTGCCGTGGTCCCGGGCGTGCTTGAGGGCTTCCTCCGCAATCTGCACCGGGTCGCCTTGGCCCCGCTCGAAAACCGGGATTTCCAGCTGTCCGCCCACTACCTTCAATTGCTCAATGGCGGCGGGGCGGTATACGTCGCAGGCCACCAGGAGGGGGCGCTTGCTGTACTGCTTGCGCATCAGGCCTGCCAGCTTGGCACCGTTGGTGGTTTTACCCGCGCCTTGCAGGCCCACTAGCATCACCACCGTGGGGCCGTTGTTGGTCATGGAGATTTTGGAGCCGGCACCGCCCATCAGCGAAGTCATTTCCTCGTTGACGATTTTAATGACCTGCTGGGCGGGGGTGAGGCTGTCCAGTACGTCGCTGCCGATGGCCCGCTCTGTGACAGATGCCACAAAATCCTTGACCACCTTATAGCCCACATCGGCTTCCAGCAGGGCCAGACGCACCTCCCGCATGGCCTCCCGGACATCATTTTCCGTCAGGCGGCCCTTGCCGCGCAGACGCTTAAAGGTTGCATTCAGTTTTTCGGTGAGTCCTTCAAATGCCATGGGTGTGGGGTCCTGCCTTTCATGATGATGGAGCGCGGGGAAAATTTATTCCTTCAGGGCCGCGACCTCGGAGACCAGCGTGTGGGCAAGCTCTGTGACGCGGGCATCCTCGTAACGGCGGTGGTTGATGGTTTCTAGCTCTGTGGCGACGGCCTCGATGGCGTCCAGATGGGAGCGAACCTGCTCAAACCGGCGGATGAGGTTGGTTTTGTCCTCAATCTCCTGCATGGCGGCTTCGGCCCGGACAATGACATCGCGAACCCCCTGCCGGGAGATGCCTGCGTTTTCCGCAATCTCGGACAGGGAGAGGTCCTCATTGTAATACAAGTCGAAGAATTCTTTCTGCCGTGCAGTGAGGAGTTCTCCGTAAAAATCGAAGAGCATGGTCATGCGATAGGTTTGATTTTTCAAGAGGTGACCTCCTTCTGTAAAGCTTTAAGCCTTTACAACTCCAACTAGTTTACAGGAAAGCGGGAAAAAAGTCAAGGGAAACTTAAGAGAAAATCATTGATTTTTGTAGCGGTACTCCGCCTATCAGGCGAGAGAGGGGAATAAAGATGTATTTTGACGCACATTCGGATATTTGGACCGATGTGACGGTCCGCCGCCTGGCGGGAGAGCGGGATGTGCTGCGGCGTCGGCATTTGGACCGGCTGCGGCAGGGAAATGTGGAGGGGGGAATTTTTGCCCTCTGGATCGACGGGCCCTTTCAAACGGAACCCCTGGCGCGGACGCGGCAGATGATGGACTGCATTCGCGGAGAACTCGCCGAATGCGACGCGGTGCGGGTGGTTTGCAATGACGGGGAAATTACGAGAGCCAAATCGGAGGGGAAATTTTACATCCTCATAGGCGCGGAGGGTCTGGCGGCCATCGGGACGGACCTGGGGAGGCTGGACGACTACTACGCCTTTGGCGTGCGGCACGCCATGCTGACATGGAACGAGGAAAACGCCCTTGCCGCCGGCGCGGCCACCGGCAAGGACAGCGGCCTGACACCGGCGGGCCGGGAGGCGGTGCGGAGGATTCAGGAAAAGGGGATGCTGCTGGACCTGTCGCATTTGAACGAGGCGGGCTTTTGGGACGTGACCAGACTGGCCACCCGGCCTGTCATCGCCTCCCACTCCAACGCCCGGGCCTTGTGCGACGTGCCCCGCAACCTGACGGATGATCAGCTTCGCGCCATCCGGGATTTGGGCGGCGTGGTGGGGCTGAACGTGTTTCACCGCTTTATTTCCCCGGAGCGGGAGGCCCAGACCGTGGAAAATCTGGCCCGGCACGGGGCGCACATGATGGATGTGATGGGCATTGACCATGTGGGCTGCGGGTTTGATTTCTGCGAGTTTTTGGAGAGCGAGGCGGGGGAGCCGGTCACCGCCGGACTGGCGGATTGCAGGGAGATCGGGAATCTGTTTGCCTGCTTTGCCAAGCTGGGAATGAGCCGGGAGGAGATGGACAAAATCGCCTGCCAAAATTTTCGGAATGTCATCAAACAGACCATTGGATAGGCAAAACCCGGCGCATTTGGGGGAAAAACCGGCCTAATTCCACGGTTTTGGATAAAACTCCGCCGAATATCGGAAAATAGAAATTGAATTGCCGGAGGATTTATACTATAATATACATTTACGTGTATCATCACGCGCATTTTGCGCGGAAGGAGCTGAAACTGTGGAAGAAATCAGAACCAAACTCGCCGACGGGGTGTATTTGACCTACCTGCCGGCGCGAAAATTTAAGACCAGCCTGCTCTCAGCCCAATTTGTCACCCCCATCCGGGGGGAGACGGCTGCCGCCTACGCGCTGCTGCCTGCCGTCCTGCGGCGGGGCACCGTGCGCTTTCCCGACATGGGGGCGCTGTCCGCCGAGCTGGACGGACTGTACGGCGCGGGCATCGACTACACCGTGCGGAAAAAGGGCGAAAACCAGTGCGTGGGCTTTGTGGCCAGCTGGATTGACGACAGCTTCGCCCCCGGCGGGGAAAAGCTGTTGGAGCCGGTGGCGGCCCTGTTGGGAGAGCTGATTTGCGAGCCGGTGACCCAGAGCGGGCGGTTTGTTCCCGCCTATTTCGAGAGCGAAAAAACCAACCTCATCGATGCCATTCGCAGCATCATCAACGACAAGCGGGACTATGCCGACGCGCGGCTGCTGCGGGAGCTGTGCGCCGGGGAGCCTTACGGCGTGAGCCGCTTCGGCGATGAGAAAAGCGCGGCGAAGCTCTCTATGCAGCGGCTGTACACCCTGTACGGCGAGTTGATTTCCACCTCGCGGCTGGAGCTGTTTTACAGCGGCGGCGCGGACCGTCCCCGGGTGGAGCGGGCGCTGATGGAGGCGTTTTCCACCCTGCCCCGGGAGAGTGTCACGGACCCCATTGCCGCCACGCCCCATATTGCCCGGACAGAGCCTCTTGTGGTGACGGAGACGATGGACGTGACCCAGGGGAAGCTGGGGATGGGCTTTGCCTGCGGCAGTGACGACTATGCGGCCCTCCTCATGGGCAACACCATGTTCGGCGGCAGCAGCAATTCCAAGCTCTTCCTCAACGTGCGGGAGAAGCTGTCCCTTTGCTACTTCGCCTCCTCGGTTTATCACCGGCAAAAGGGACTGATCACTGTGTCCTCGGGGATTGAATTTGAAAATTATCAGCGGGCCTACGACGAAATACTGCTGCAATTACAGGCCGTGCAGACCGGGGCTTGGGAGCCTTGGGAGTTGGACGGCGCCCAGGGGACGCTGCTCAACGCCTACGCCTCCATGGGGGATTCCCAGGGGAGCCTGGAGAACTTCTATCTGGGGCAGGCCGCCACCGGACAGGAGGAGGACCCCCGGCAGTTGGCGGACGCGGTGCGAGAGGTGACCCGGGACCGGATTTTGAACGCCATGAAAACCGTGTCGCTGGACACCGTATATTTCCTGAAGGGAAAGGGGGAGACGGAATGAACCAGTCCTTTTACGAGCGCATCGGCGAGTCCGTCCACCGGGAGACGCTGCAAAACGGCCTGCAAATCTGCGTGGTGCCCAAGCCCGGCTATGTGAAGAGCTACGCCTTTTTTGCCACCCGCTACGGCGGGATGGACACCCGCTTTCAATTAAACGGTGTCTGGCAGGACACCCCGGCGGGCATCGCCCACTTTTTGGAGCACAAAATGTTTGACACCAAGGAGGGCAACGCCTTACAGGAATTGGCAAAAAATGGGGCGGAGCCCAACGCCTTTACCTCCAACGCCATGACCGGATATTATTTCGATTCCACGGAGCATTTTGAGGAAAACCTGAAAATTTTGCTGTCCTTCGTGTCCATTCCCTATTTTACTGACGAGAGCGTGGCCAAGGAGCAGGGCATTATCGGGCAGGAAATCCGCATGATTGAGGACAACCCCGACTGGCAGATTTACACACAGATGCTCCAGAGCCTCTATCACGCCAGCACCGCACGCACCTCCATCGCCGGCAGCATCGAGAGCATTCGGGGCATCACCGCCCAGACGCTGTACGACTGCCACAGGGCGTTTTACACCCCGTCCAACATGATTTTAACCGTGGTGGGCGACGTGGACCCCATCCATGTGGTGGATTTGGCCCGGCGGATTCTACCCCGAGAGGGCGGACCGGTCATCCCCCGGGATTACGGTCAAGAGCCGATGACCATTGCCAGACCTGCCAGCAAATTGACGATGGAAGTCTCCTGCCCCCAGTTTTTGTCCGGCTTCAAGTGCGCGCCGGTGGGGGAGGGGGAGGAATATCTCCGGGCCAGTCTCATCGGCGACATGGCCTGCGACATCCTCCTGGGGGAGTCCAGTCCGCTGTATTTGCGCCTGTACGACCAGGGCCTGATCAACACCAGCTTCGGCGGTGCCTTTGAGATGATGCCCGGCGTGGCCTATCTTTACGCCGGCGGGGACAGCAAGGACGCCTCCGGCGTGGCGGCGGCCATCCGGCAAGAGGCCCGGCGGCTGGCAGACGAGGGCATTGACGAGGCCTTTTATCAGCGGGTCCGCAAGGCCAGCTTCGGCGAGATGCTGCGGGGGCTGAATTCCTTTGAAAATATCGCCGTGTCCCTGACGGAGGGATATTTCCACGGCTTTGACCCCAACCGCTTTCCCCAGGTGTTTGACCGGATTACCAAGGCCGATTTGGAGGCCTTCCTCCGGGAAAATATCACGGAGGAGCGGGCGGTTTTGTCCGAAATTACACCGGCATAATACGGGGAGAAAACCCCGCCCACAGAAAGGAAGTTCAAAAGCTTGAATGTGTTGAAAACAATGCCCATCGGGTTCCCCGGGCTGTTTGGGGGGGTGGAATTGAATCCGGACCCCATCGCCATCCACATCGGACACGGCATCTATTGGTACGGTATTATTTTGGCCATGGGGCTGCTGATGGGGCTGCTGCTGTGCATGAAGCAGGCCAAGCACTACGGTCTGACCGAGGACAACGTGCTGGACATGATACTCTGGGCGGTGCCCGCCTGCATCATTGGCTCCCGGCTCTACTATATCGTCTTTTATCTGGACCTGTTCCGCAACACGGACGGGAGCCTGAATTGGGGCCAGATGGTGGCGATTTGGGACGGCGGACTGGCCATTTACGGCACCGTGATTGCCGGAATTATCGTGGCGTTTCTCTATTGCAGAAAGAAAAAACTGAAATTCGGCGCCATGACGGATTTGTGCGTCATGGGCCTGCTGCTGGGACAGTCCATCGGCCGCTGGGGCAATTTCGTGAATCGGGAGGCCTTCGGCGAGGCCACCACCCTGCCTTGGCGGATGCAGCTTTGGACCAGCGCCACGGACTATATCGAGGTGCACCCCACCTTTTTATACGAGAGCTTGTGGAATTTGGTGGGGCTGGGGCTGATTTTGTTCGTGGTGTCCAAGTCCCGGCGCTTTGACGGGGAGAACACCTGGTTCTATTTCCTGTGGTACGGCTTGGGCCGGTCCTGGATTGAGGGACTGCGGACGGACAGCCTGTATTTGTTTGACTGGACGCTGCTGGGAGAGCCGATTCGGGTGTCCCAGGCCCTGAGCGTGGTGATGGTGCTGGTGGCGGCGGGGATGCTGTTTTACCACATCAAGGTCAAAAAATGCGTGGCGGAGGATCTGCTGGTCCATCGCCTGGCGGCGGAAGCGGCTGTCGACGGAGAAAACAGGGAGACGGCGGCGGTTGAGACGGTGGACGCGGCGGAGACAATTGACGATGAATCGCCTTGCGACGTTACAGACGGCTTGCCTGAAAAGGAAAAGACAAATTCCCAATAACCGAGATGGTCAAACGATAAAACACGCTGGGAAGCAAGTGCTTCCCAGCGTGTTTTTATGAAATATTCACTGCGTAACAGTATGTAGAAAATTTACAGGATTCGCAGGCCGCCGACGTAATAGGTGTTGTAGTACCCGCTGGTGAGGTCACTGTAAATCACGCCGCACTTGGAGGAGGAGGCGTGGATAAACTGCCCGTTGCCCACGTAAATACCGGCGTGGGAGCAGGCCTTGCCCAGAGAACGGCTGGGGTCGCAGAAGAACACCAAATCGCCGGGCTCTAACGCGGAGATGGCCCAAATCTGGGTGCCCTTGCCGCTTTTCCACTGGCCGGTGGCGGTGTGGGGAAGGGAGACGCCATACTGCTGGCTGATATACATGGTGAAGCCGGAGCAGTCAAATCCGCTGGGGGAGGAGCCGCCGTACACATAGCGGGTGCCCAGGTGCTGCCGGGCGCTGTCCACCATGGCGGAGCCGCTGGCGCTGCCGGTGTCGGTGGTTAAATCCAAAAAGTCGCTGCGGATATGGCCCTCGGTGCCATATTTGCACGTGACATCATACCAGCCGTTTTCCAGGCCGTTGACGGTGACAATGACATCCTTGTCCACGGTGGCGAGAAGTTCGCTGTCCACACTGGCGGCGGAGCGGACGCAGACCGCGTCTGCATTGATGCGCCCCATGGCGGTGAACACATTGTCCTGGTCCACGGCCAGATATTCGCTGGAGACAAAGCCGGTTTTGCCATCGTAGGAGATTTGAAGCCAGTCCTCTTGGGAGGCGTCCAAAATGGCGACGGCCACACCCTTATCCAGGGTGGTGACCACAGAAGAGGAAGTGGAGGCATCTGCGCGCATTCTCAGGGAGGAGCCGGTGGTGGCCCCTACGGCAATGGCGGCTGACTCGTCGGCGGCCATGGCGGTAACGGCAAGCAGCAGGCTCATTGTCAGGGAGAGAATGAGGACCTTGGCTGCGTTTCCTGTCAAGTGATTCATAGGAGTTACGCTTCCTTTCGTGTTCATTTGTAGGGAAAAGCTTACTTTCCTGCCAAGGCCCGGTCCAACCAGATGGCGGCGATATCCATGGCGGCGTACAGATTGTCTTTTTCACTCTTTTTGACCACGCGGTCTCTGGATTTTAAGGTGGGGTCGGTGAATTGCAGCTGGATGGAGACTTTGGTGGCCACATCCATGTCCTGCACTTTTTTGCTGTCCAGCACTTGCATCATAACGATATATTTCTCAGCCATCGTTCCGTAGTAGATGAGGTTTTCTACCCGACGGAGAGGGTGGCCTTTATACATAAGGCCTGTCGCGGTTGTGGTGTTGCTTTCTGTCATGGAAACACTCCTTTGAAATTTGTAACCGAATTGTAACACATTTTTTCCGTTCTGTCAATTCTTCCGCCGCTTCGCTCTGCCAAAAAAGTGAAAGTAATTTCTGGCAAATTCACGAAAAAAGAAAAACACCTTGCAAAATCAGGGCATTGCGCGGTGTTACCTGAGAAAATTTCGGGGGGCGATGGGGGGCGCAATGCCGGCGGCTGTGGCGCTGCCTGAGATATTTTAGATATTTTGCTTTTTTTGAAAAAATATGCTTGACTTTCAGCCTCTCTCTGCTTATAATATCAACGTTGTCTACTTGTGTGCCACACCGCGCATAGGCACATAGACAGCGATTGCGATGGAGAAGTCGCCTAGTTGGTCGAGGGCGCATGATTGGAAATCATGTAGGCCTTAACGGGTCTCGAGAGTTCGAATCTCTCCTTCTCCGCCAGTGAAAACCCTGTAACCGTAATGGTTACAGGGTTTTCTTTTTTCGGGAGTTTAACGTATTATATGCATCAATTTCAGCAGGTGTTTGTTCTAAATTGGCCTATTTTGGCGAGAAAACGTAGTCAAAACATAGTCAAAGTTATGAAAGTATGCCGCTTTTCTCGGGGGAGCAATTGTTTTTCTATTTCATTATGAAAACCGGCAGATATGTGAATGTTCCAACCTCTGCCAACCACTACTTTTGCATTTATAGCGAAAAAAATCACTCACCTCCGATGAAACGGGGTGGGTGATTTTTTTGAGATATCAAAAACCATGGCTTAACGGCAGTGGCATTTCCGCTGGACTTTTCCCACAAACTGATTCTGCTTCTTATTTCTATGGGTATAAAGGGTTTGCAGGCAACAGTGGTGAAGAATCGCGCTTTTCAATCATAGGCTTTTAAAAGTGAAACGACAAAACCACGTTTTCCATGCGCTTTCCTATGATTGAAAAGATGGAGAAACCGGGAAAATTAAATTTAACAATTTTTTCGTAACATGCCGGAAAAATCAGCTGAGAAAATCCTTCAGCTTTTTACTGCGGGAGGGGTGGCGCAGCTTGCGCAGGGCCTTGGCCTCAATCTGGCGGATGCGCTCCCGGGTGACGTTAAATTCCT
>JAVVPH010000032.1:0-11626 GCA_036655835.1 Oscillibacter sp. | reverse complement strand
TGATGTCCTCGGTGCTCTGCATGGCAATGCGGTAGCGCTCCTCGTCAATCCGCAGTGCCAGCTCCCGCTCCTTCGCGCCGCTGATGTCCGTCAAAATCCAAACGCCCACCTCCTGTCCCCGCAGGGTGGTGCGCTTGCCCCGCAGGGATACCCAGAGCAATGTGCCGCTGGCTACGTGCAGCCGGTGCTCCAAACTGACCTGATTGCCCCTCCGCAATTGCTCCGAAATTTTTCGGTTTAAGCGGGCGGCATCCTCGGGCAAAACCCACTGCATGGCGCAATGTCCGATAATCTGCGCCTCACTGCGCCCGGTCATGTCGCGGTAGCCCTGGTTGCAGCGGATGACGGGGTAGCCCTCCTCCAACGTGGTAATCAGCACGCCGCCAATCAAATTTTCGGACATGGTTTCCAGCTCGATGGTTTTTTCCTCCAACAGCTTTCTGGCCTCCACCACGTCGGTGATGTCCTCAATCAACTCCACATAGCGCCCGTCCTGGGCGGAGCCAAGGGCCAGTGCCGCCGTGCTGACCATGTAGCTTTTTCCCTCCGCCTCGTAGTAGGTGCGCCCGTTTCCCGTTTGCTCCATTTGCATAATGGCGCACTGGGGCGTGTTGCAAATACAGGTGTTCAGACAGTGGCAGGGCCGTCCGAGAACGTCCGCTGAGCAGTGGAATAAGTCCAGCGCGGCGGCATTGATAAAATTTAAATTGCGGTCCTTGTCGGCGATAAAAAGCGGCAGGGGAATGTGGTCCAAAATATCCCGCAGATGGTCCCGCTCACGCCGCAAAACAGTGCGCGCTTTGCGGCTTTGATAGGCGCCGTGGACAAGCAGAACCGCAAACAGCACAATGGCTCCGAGAACCGACAGACGCGCCGAAAGGCTGTGCTCCAACACGAAAATATGCACCGTGAAGCCGACTGCCAGGCACAGCAGGGCAGTGGTGAAAAGCAGCCGCATCTTTGATTTCAATTTCGTTTCCTCCCTATTTGACGGTGAAACCGGCACCGCTGAAAACCATACCTCACAGGCGAGGCCGCGTTAAAAAACATCTCTGATTTTGCGTTTGTAATGCTAAAAAGGGCGAAAATTATGCGATACCCATTGAAAAGAAGCACTTTAAAAGGGGGAGAAACATTGCGCAAACCGCAATGGGCGGGGAGGCCAAGTGTCCTGTTGGCGGGCGGAGGCCGTCCGCTTTTGGACCAAGCCGCCCTGTGGGGAAATGCTGTTCCAAAACCCGCCGGAGAACACAAAAATCCCCTGTTTGTGTTTAGATGGGCATCATTATAATACGCGGCAATCAAAAAGTCTACTTATTTTGTAGGAAAACTGCATATTAAGTGCGGCCCGTTTCCTTGCCCCGGGCCTGCGCTGAAAACTTCGCGGTTCCGCCCCGTTTGAGGGACCTGTTTCAACAAACTGCGCCGCCGGGAAATCCATTCCCGGCGGCGCTTGCGCGGTTCTACAACCCTTATTTCCGCAGAGCCGCCCCGGGCTCCGTGCGCAGCAGCCGCCAACTGGCCCCACCGCTGAGGACCAGTACCACGGCAAAGGCGGCCAGGGCGCTGACCAGCACCTGCGTCCCCGTCACGGAAAACGGCAGCTGCAACAGGGCGGAAAGCCCGCTGACACAGCCTGTCAGTGCCAGCGTCAGCAACGTTGCCAAAGCGGACAGCAGCCCGTTTTCCACGGTGATCATGGCGGAGATGGACCGCCGGGGAAAGCCCAGAGCCGACAGCAATCCCAGTTCGTGGTACCGGGAATTTTGCAGTCGCACCAACAGGATCGTGCAAATAAACAGCCCGATGGCCAGCACCAAAACCGAGATGGCAAAAAACAAGCGGCTGAGACTGCGGAAGGTGTTTTGCATGGCGTAGACCTCCTTGGCGGCGGTTTGGGGGTTCAAGCCCCCCAGCCGCAGGGCGTTGTCCACCGGCACGATCTGGTCAAACGCCCCCACCTCATAGGTGATCGCGTAATTGTCCTGTCCGGACAAATTCGCGTACAGCGCCTGTTCCACGTCCGCGCTGACAAAAAAGTCGTCGTAACCGGCGTTGAAAATTCCGCTGATGGTGAGGTCGTACTCCCGCCCGTCGTATCCAAGCGTCAGTGTTTGCCCCAAAAGGGCCTGCACATCCGGGGAAAACTGCTTGGCAAGACTGGGCGAGAGGGAAATTTCCATTGCGCCCCGCCGGGGCATCACGCCGTAGGACAGGGCCTCCGTGGCCTTGGAGGTGGGGAATTTCTCCGCCATGGACCGGGTGTTCTCCCCCAGGGACAGGGTGATCTGCTCCAATGGATATTGGTGGTACGCCGTTTCAATGCGGGGGTCCGCCAAGAGATGCCGGAGAATTGCGCCGTCGTCCGCGCCCTTGAGATAGCCGCTGTGCAGGGCCGTGTTTTTCTCCTGAAACGCGGTGACGGACCGGTCCACCACGTTGCCAAAGGACAGGGAAGCGAGAAAGGCCAGCAGGCCCAAGGCGATGGCCAGGGAGGCCGCGAGATACCGTCTCCCATGCACCCGGAAATTTTTGACGGCCCGGGCAAAGGGGGCGGCGCGGCCTGTTTTCCCCCGCACCGGCAGGCGGGGTGCTTCCCCTGTGGGAGCCCGATGGCCCTCCGCCACAATTTTTTGCCCCGCAAGCCGAATGATTTCATCCGCGAATTCTCCGATTTTCTCATCGTGGGTGATGACCACCACCAGCTTGTCGACG
This sequence comes from Oscillibacter sp., assembly GCA_036655835.1. Taxonomy (GTDB): domain Bacteria; phylum Bacillota; class Clostridia; order Oscillospirales; family Oscillospiraceae; genus Oscillibacter. Next base: position 8,911 of record JAVVPH010000032.1, on the reverse strand, counting down.
GAAATTTCCCGGAGCAGTGCCATGATTTCCGTGGAGCTTTTGCGGTCCAGCGCCCCGGTGGGTTCGTCCGCGAAGAGAAGCGGCGGGTCCCCCAGCAATGCCCGGGCGATGGCCACCCGCTGTTTTTGCCCGCCGGAGAGGGTTTCGCAGGCCTGCTGTTCCTTTTCCGCAAGCCCCAACCGAGAAAGCAGTGCCCGGGCCTTTTGCGCCCCTGCCGCATAGCTGTCGCCGGAAAGTGCCCAGGGGAGCATCACGTTTTCCAAGGCGGTGTAGCCGGGGAGCAGGTGATAATTTTGAAACACAAAGCCGATATGGTCCCGGCGATAGGCGCAAAGCGCCTCCGGGTCCATCCCTCCCAGGGCGGTGCCGCCTACGGTGATGGTCCCCTCATACTCGCTGTCAAAGCCCGCCAGAAGGTTGAACAGCGTGGTTTTTCCGCCGCCGGAGGGACCCATCAGGCACACCAGCCCGGTGGGGGGAAAGGTATAGTCGGCGTGGTCCAAAAGGACGGTGTCGCCGTATTTTTTGCTGAGCTGTTGCAGTACGATCATCTTATTTTTCTCCTGTCAGTAAAACCTTGGCGGCGTTGATACCCACGGCAAGCAGGCCTGTGACCCCGCCGAAAACCACGCCTGCGCCGCATACCAGTGCTCCGCCGGCGGCCAGCAGCCGGCCATTTAAAATATTGATGTCCCAAAGGGCGGTGGTGGCCAAATTCAGCACCGGGGACAACGCGAAAAACACCAGCGCCGTCCCCAGGGCGGTGAACAGCGTCTCCGCCGCCGTCACCCCCGCCAAGTGGCGGTTGGCGTAGCCGCTGACCTTGTAGATGGCCATTTCCCGGCGGCGGGAGAAGGCGGTTATCAGCGCCGCCGCCACCACCACCACCAGTGACAAAAGGACGAGGACCGCCACGGCAGAGGCGGATTGCTGCCGGGTCTGCCCCGCCAGACGCACCATGTCCTCCACCAGTTCAAAGCGGCCCAGCGGCACAATGCCCTTGGCGTTCAGCTCGTCCTTGAGGGCGATGAGGTCGGCGGGGGTTTTGGCCCGGAGGGTGAAGTTGGGGGCCCTATTTTGAACGCCCGCCTGCCCTCTCATTTCCTCCAGAGCGGTTTTGCTGAAGAAAAACGCGTCGTCCACGGAATATTCCAAAATTTCACCGTTGTATTCGTACTGCACCGTGGTGTCCGCCACGCCCACGATTTGGACGGTGGTATGGACCGAAACCGCAAGGGGCTCCCCGCTGTCCCAGTTGTAAATGGAGCCGGAAACTTGAAGGGTTTTCCCCAGAATTTCCGAATCGCTCAGCCCCGCGCTCCGGGCGAAGCTGTTGGGAACCACCACCTCGTTTCCCCGGCCCGTGGGCATCTGACCGGCGGTGAGCTTGCTCAGAGTGGGGGCACTGCCGCTGCTTTCCACGCGGTATTCCCGCTGTTCCAAGGTCAGCGTCAGGTCACTCAGCGCCTGGGAAAACACCAGGTGTTCCACCCGCGTGTCCCCCAGATAGGCCTCGTACAGTCCGCCGATGTCCTGGGTGACGCTGGTATCCGGCTGGTCACTATCTTGCCCGTTGGTGCCCCCGGCCCCGGTGAAGCTGCCCACCACGCTCAAATCCAAAAGGCTGTCGCCGTAGGTGGCGAACAACGCATCAAAGGCGGCCTGCCCACTGCCGGAGATGGCCCCGCTAAGCGTGACTAACAGCAGCGTCGCCGCCACCAGCAAACACAGCGCAGTGGTGAGCAGTCGGCCTCCGTTACTTTTGAGATTGTGCCCCGCCAAGCGGCAGGCGTTTGGGAGGGAGAGCCGATGGGATACCCCATTCTCCGCCGCCTTTTCCCGGCCCGGGGCCTCTGTGGGCGCGGCGCACAACTCGCCCTTGTCCAGCTCGTAAATCATTCCGCCGCCATGCAGCAGGGTGGTGTCGTGGGTGACCACAATGACGGTGCGGGTTTTGGCAATGCTCCGCAAAAGTGCCATCAAATCCTTGGCGGCCCGGGCATCCAAGGCACTGGTGGGTTCGTCCGCCAACAGGACCCGGGGATTTTTCGCCAGCTCCCGGGCAATGGCCACCCGCTGTTTTTGCCCGCCGGAGAGCGTGCTGGCCTTTTGCCCCGCCAGTTCCTCCAGCTTCACCTCCCGCAGCAGCTTGCGGGCCGCCTTTTCGTCCGGCCCCGCCCCCGGGTATTGGGGAAGCATCACATTAAATAGCACCGTCTGGTCGTCCAACAGGTTAAAATCCTGCCAGACAAAGCCGAACGCATGGTGGTAAAGCGCACTTTTTTCCCGCTCTGTCAGGGTTTTGAGCGCTTGCCCATCGTAGTAGGCCTCGCCCTCAAACTGCTGTTCCATGCCGGCGAGTATGTTCAGCAGGGTGGTTTTCCCGCTGCCGGAGGCGCCGACGATAAAATGCAGTCCCCTGCCGATGCGCAGGGAGATGTTCCGCAGGGCCGCTTCGTCCCCAAAGACCTTGGATACGTTTTCCAGTGTAAACATGGCAGTTCCTCGCTTTTCGCTTTGATGTTGCCATTCTACCAAGGCCGTGTTAAATTCTCTGTTAAGCCGAAACCCCAAATTTCTTAACAGCAATTTTAAGTGTTTGTGCTATAATGGGACAAATGTAAACGGCGGGAGGGAGACAAAATGCGGATTTTAGTGGTAGAGGACGAGATGGATTTGTGCGATTCCATTGCGGAGGGCCTGCAACTGGACGGCTACGCGGTGGATACCTGCTACGACGGCACAGAGGGCTATGAGCTGTTGATGACGGAGACGTTTGATTTGGCGGTGCTGGATTTGAACCTGCCCGGCATGGACGGCGTGGACATTTTAAAGGAGGTCCGGCGGCAAAATCAGGCGTTAAAGGTCCTGATTTTATCGGCCCGCAGTACGGTGGGCGACAAGGTGCTGGGGCTGGACCTGGGGGCCAACGACTATCTCGCCAAGCCCTTCGCCTTTGAGGAACTGGAGGCCCGCATCCGCAGTCTCCTGCGCCGCAGCTTCACCCAGGAGCACCGGGTGCTCACCTTCGGCCCGCTCTCGCTGGACACCGTGGCCCGCACCGCCTCCGCCGGAGGAGCGGCTCTGCCGCTGACCCGCAAGGAGTTGGCCCTGTTGGAATATTTTCTCCTCAATCCCCAAAAGGTCATCAGTCAGGAGGAGTTGATGGAGCACGTGTGGAGTATGGAGGCAGACAGCTTCAGCAACGCCGTGCGGGTACACATCGCCTCCCTGCGGAAAAAGCTGAAGGCCCGGCTTCCCCGGGACCCCATTGCCACCAAAATCGGCGAGGGCTACTATTTGACGGAGGGTGACGCGCCATGCTGAAAAAAATGCCTCTGCGCCTGCGGCTGACGGTGCTCAGCGTCCTGCTGCTGGCGGTTTGCTGTGTGGGCCTGACCGCCATTTTAAATCTCTCCGCCAACCATATGGCCAACGTGATTGAGGCCACCGTACTCACCCCGGCGCAGACGGTGCCCTCGGAAGAAACGGCGGGATTTCCCGCCCTGGGGATCGCCCCCAGTCTCCCCGCCAGCGGCGTACAGGCGGCGAGGAGTCAATTCCTGTACCAGAGTGTGTTTTTCCTGCTGTTCGTGGTGGCCCTGGGCGGCGTGCTCATTTATTGGCTCTCCGGCAAGGCCCTGGCCCCCTTGGGGGAGCTGAGCGCGCAGATGCAAAACCGCACGGTGCACAATCTGTCCCAGGCACTGCCCGTGCCGGAGAGTCACGATGAAATTGCCGACCTCACCCAGTCCTTTAACGAGATGTCCCTCAAGCTGGAGGCGGCCTTTGCCATGCAAAAGCGGTTTTCCCAGAGTGCCGCCCACGAGCTGCGCACCCCCTTGACGGTGCTGAAAACCAAGGTGGACGTGTTTCAAAAAAAGTCGGCCCACAGTCCGGCGGAATACGACCAGCTGCTCACCGTTTTGGTAACCCACACCAACCGCCTGGCCGATTTGGTGCAGGAGCTGCTCACCCTCACCAATATGGACGCCCTCCCCCAAAACGAGGTTGTGGCGCTATATGCCGTGCTGGGGGAGGTCGCGGAGGAGCTATCGGGTCTGGCGGGGGAAAAACACATTGCCCTCACCGTGGATGGCGAGGCCCAAACCGTGGCGGGCAACCGGAGCCTTCTCCACCGGGCGCTGTACAATTTGGTGGAAAACGCCATCAAATACAATGTGCCCGGCGGCAGTGTCGCCCTCCGTCTCTCCGCCGCCGGCGGGCACAGCGTCATCACCGTGGCGGACAGCGGCATCGGCATTCCGCCGGAGGCCCGGGCGCTGATTTTCGAGCCGTTTTACCGGGTGGATAAGTCCCGCTCCCGGCAAATGGGCGGCGCGGGACTGGGCCTTTCCCTGGTGAAAAGCATTGTCCAGCAGCACGGCGGAACCGTCACCCTGGGGGACAATCCCGGCGGCGGAACCCTGTTTGAAATCATATTGTAGCATCGCTGAACAACTGCACGCCCCAAAGCGCGGCCTTTGCCAAGGGCTTGTTTGCAGCTTGCGCGGTGTTGCCTGAGGAGCAAGCGGGCGCACTTGCCGCCAGAAGTCCAAGCCCCGCCCAGTTGCGCCGCAGGGAGTTACAACAGTTTCAAGCCGCCCCGGGGACGAATTTCGGCCCCGGGGCGGCTTGTCGATTCCCATCCCAGTATGCCGTGGCCCTGCCATTTCCTTAACACGGATTTTAACCGTCCTTTGCTAGAATGGGTCCATCAAGAAAAAAGTGAGGACTTCCCATGAAAAAAGTATTGCTGCTCTGCCTGTGCGCCCTGTCGCTGTTGTCTCTGGCGGGCTGTGGCGGAAGGCCGTCGGACCCCCGCATCAAAGCCGCGCTGGACGACGGCACCATCACCATGGAGGACGCCATGGCAAAGGGCTGGATTGACCAGGCGTGGATCGAGGCCAATTTTGAGGTCATTGAGGGTGCCTCCAAAATTTATCTCTTCGACGCATTTGAAACCACCTATTTGGACGGGACCCCCGCCTCCTCCAAGCTGATTTCCGGCAGAATGTGCCTGGTGTTTTTCGACAGCACCCGGGATACCACCCAGGAAAAACTGCAAGTTTTCCGGGATAACGCCGCCGAAATGGAAAAAATCGGCGTGCCCATTCTGGGGATACTCACCGACGAAGCCCCGGAAGCCGCCCGGGAGGCCCTGGCGGATTGCCCCTTCCCCATCCTGGTCTATAACGGGGAAATGCAGACCTCGCTAGCGCGTTACAAGGAGCTGCTGGATACGGACGTAGTCTCCGTTTTCACTAGGGATGGCGGGTTTTACAGCGCCTGGATCAGTAAGACTGATGCCGCGGATATGCTGCGCTTTGCCCAGCTTTTAGCCGATGAGGCGTAAGTGCTTTTCCGCCCTCCTGCTGCTTTGCGCCGTGGCCCTGATGGGCGTGGGGCTTGCCCGGGGCGAGGGGACAGAGGTGCTGAATAAGGGCATCAATTTGTGTTTGGAGTGTGTGGGAATTGGCTAACCATCAAAATCGCTGGAAAATGCAGGCGGCGGCAACCCTGCTGACCAACGTCCATCTCCCGGGCTTTTTCACGGGAAAGCTCTACAAGGGCGCCCTCAAGGGCGTCTGCGTGCCGGGGCTGAACTGCTACTCCTGCCCCGGCGCGGTGGGGTCCTGCCCCATTGGCAGTTTGCAGGCCGTTGTCGGCTCCTCCAAATTTCAGTTTTCCTATTATATTCTGGGCTTTCTGCTGTTTGTGGGCGTGCTGTTGGGGCGGGTGGTCTGCGGCTTTCTCTGCCCCTTCGGGTGGCTGCAGGAGCTGCTGCATAAAATTCCCTCCAAAAAAATCAGCACCCAGAAATATAAGGCCCTGACGTACTTGAAATATGTCATTCTGGTGGTGTTTGTCTTGGTCCTGCCCATGACGGTGGTGAACGAGGTGGGCATGGGTGACCCCTGGTTTTGCAAATGGCTCTGTCCCGCCGGAATTTTAGAGGGCGCAATCCCGCTCTCCCTAGTCAATCCCGGTATTCGCGGGGCACTGGGATGGCTGTTTTGCTGGAAGAGCTGTCTGCTCCTGGGTATCGTCACGCTGTCGGTGTTTTTCTACCGCCCGTTTTGCAAGTGGCTTTGCCCCCTGGGGGCGCTGTACGGGCTGTTCAACAAGGTTTCCCTGTACCGCTTTTCCGTTGACAGGGAACAATGCACCGACTGCGGTGCCTGCAAAACCGCCTGCAAAATGGACGTGGACATCCGCAAAACCCCCAACAGCGCCGAGTGCATCCGCTGTGGCGACTGCATCCGCGCCTGCCCCGGAGGGGCCATTTCTAAAAGCATACATCGAAAGAAAGAGGTTTCGCAAAATGAAAAAACTGCTTAGTCTGTCCCTGGCACTGGCCTGCGTGCTCTCCCTTGCCGCCTGCGCCGGCGGCGAAATTGAGGCCACCATTGCGCCGTTCCCGGAATTTACCGCCACCGACTTTGAGGGAACCGTGTTTACCAACGAAATGTTCCGGGACTATGAGGCCACCATTGTCAATGTCTGGTCCAACGGCTGCGGCAGCTGCATCGAGGAAATGCCGGAGCTGGAGGAATATTATCAGCAGTTTCAGGAAGAAAATATCAATCTCATCTCCGTGGCCATCAGCGCCGGAGATTCCCAGGAGGAGCGGGCCAAGTCCCAGGAAATTTTGCTTGCCAAGGGCGTGACCTATACCAGTCTCATTCCCGACACGGAAAGCGACTTTTACAAGGAGTTTCTCATGGAAATTGCGGGCTATCCCGCCACTTATATCGTGGACGGCGAGGGCAATTTGGTGGGTGCGCCGCTGATGGGCGTGGTAAAGCCCCAGGAGGACAGCCTCCTCCACCGCCTGGAGCTGGCCCAAAAATAAGGCGCAAAGGCTGGCGCGTCCCCCAAATGCCTTGGCGGCGCGGTACCCACACAGCAAAGTGGGTGCCGCGCCGCTTGTGATTGCATCAAACCCCTTGTGTTAGCCGGCGCAATCCAGTACAATGGAGACATTCAAATCCGTCTCGCCCGTCACCGGGCGAGCTGCGGGAGAAGCGCGGGCCGCCCCAGCGGCACCCACCGGCGGGACAATTCCCCGCCCATCGGCGCAGGCCCTGCCCCGCACTGGCAATAAAGGAGAAACGATATGGCTGACGCAAATCATCTGTCCCCCGGCGAACCCGCCTCGGAGCCCCACAAGCGGCGGGTGCGGTACCAAGGCTCCCACCCCAAGGCCTTCCAGCAGAAATATAAAGAGCTTCAACCGGAAAAATACGCGGATACCGTGGAAAAAATTCTCCAAAAGGGGAATACCCCCGCCGGGATGCACGTCTCCATCTGCGTGAAGGAAATATTGGAATTTTTGCAGATTCAGCCGGGCCAAATCGGCCTGGACGCCACCCTGGGCTACGGCGGACACACGCTGGAAATGCTGAAATGCCTAAAATCCCAGGGGCATATGGTGGCGCTGGACGTGGACCCCATCGAAATTGGAAAAACCAAGGAGCGCTTGGAGCGCCTGGGCTACGGCCCGGAAATTTTGACCATACAGCATTTAAATTTTGCCGATATTGACCAGTTGACCGCCGGCCCCTTCCAGTTTGTGCTGGCGGATTTGGGCGTCTCCTCCATGCAGATTGACAATCCCGACCGGGGCTTTTCCTACAAGCGGGAAGGCCCGCTGGATCTGCGCCTGGACCCGGAAAAGGGCGTCTCCGCCGCCCAGCGGTTAAAAACCGTGACGGAGGAGGAGCTGTACGGAATGTTGCTGGACAACGCGGACGAGCCCTATGCCGCCGAAATTTCCCGGGCCGTCTGCGCCTATCTCGCCCGGGGAAAGGAAATCGCCACCACCACCCAGCTCCGCACCGTCATCGAGGAAACGCTTAAATTCCTCCCCGCCTCCACCCGGCGGGAGAGCATCCAAAAATCCTGCCAGCGGACCTTTCAGGCCCTGCGGATTGACGTGAACAGCGAGTTTGAGGTGCTGTATCAATTCTTGGAAAAACTGCCCGGCATTCTGGCCCCCGGCGGCCGGGTGGCCATTTTGACCTTCCATTCCGGGGAGGACCGCTTGGTCAAAAAATCCTTCAAGCAGTTTTTCAATCAGGGCGTGTACCGGGAAATTTCCACCGAGGTCATCCGCCCCTCCGCCGAGGAGTGCGGCCGCAACAGCCGTGCCCGCTCCACCAAAATGCGCTGGGCCATCAAAGACTGAGGGGAACAGGCCCGGGTAAAAGCGGGGCGAAAAATAATTATTGATAACAGGTCCTGATAGTGTTGACAAAATCCGACAAATTTGGTAGAGTATCTCTATCAAGACCCAGGGAAAAAATAAAGGAGGTCAACGCTATGGAAGAGTACAAGAAGCTGACAAATGAGGTCGGTGCGCCGGTGGCGGACAATGAAAACGCCATCACGGCAGGGCCCCGCGGCCCCGTTGTCATGCAGGATGTGTGGCTGATGGAAAAAATGGCCCACTTCAACCGTGAAGTGATTCCCGAGCGCCGGATGCACGCCAAGGGCTGGGGTGCGTACGGCAATCTCACCGTCACCCATGATATTTCTCAATATACCAAGGCAAAGGTCCTGCAGCCCGGGGCCAAAACCGATTTGTTCATCCGCTTCTCCACCGTGGCCGGCGAGCGCGGCGCGGCGGACTGCGAGCGGGATATCCGTGGCGTGGGCGTGAAGTTTTATACCGAAGAGGGCAACTGGGATTTGGTGGGCAACAACACCCCCACCTTCTTCATTCGGGACGTTCATAATTTCTCCGATTTGAACCGCGCCGTGAAGCGGGACCCCCGCACCGGCCGCCGCAGTGCCCAGAACAACTGGGATTTCTGGACCATGCTGCCGGAGTGCTTCCACCAGATTACCGTGGTCATGAGCGACCGCGGCATCCCCGCCACCTTCCGCAACATGCACTTCTTCGGCG
>JAVVPH010000031.1:0-11712 GCA_036655835.1 Oscillibacter sp. | reverse complement strand
TTTTTCCGGAGGTGAGCGCGATGTACTTAAAAGCATTGGAAATTCAGGGTTTCAAGTCCTTTCCGGACAAGACCGTTTTGAATTTCGGTGAGGATATTACCGCCATTGTGGGACCGAACGGCAGTGGTAAGTCCAATATTTCTGATGCCATCCGCTGGGTCATGGGGGAGCAGAGCAGCAAAAACCTCCGGGGCGCGAAGATGGAGGACGTGATTTTCGGCGGCACGGAAAAGCGCAACCAGGTGGGTTTCGCCCAGGTGACGCTGGTGGTGGACAATACAGAGCATATTTTTCCCGCCATGGAAGAGGCGGAGGTGGCCATCACCCGCCGCTATTACCGCAGTGGGGAATCGGAATATTACATCAACCGCCAATCCGTCCGCTTAAAGGACGTATCGGAGCTGTTTATGGACACCGGCATGGGCCGTGAGGGATACTCCATCATCGGCCAGGGCAAAATTGATGAGATTTTATCCGCCAAGAGCGGCGAGCGCCGGGAGATTTTCGAGGAGGCCGCCGGCATTTCCAAATTCCGCCACCGCAAGGAGGAGACGGAGCGCAAGTTAGAGCGCACGGAAGAAAATCTGGTGCGCATCAACGACAAAATTTCCGAGCTGGAATTACAGGTGGAACCCCTGCGGGACCAAGCGGAGAAGGCCAAAAAATATCTGGTGTTCCGGGACGAGCTGCGGGCACTGGAAATTTCCGTGTGGCTGGACAATCTGGACACGCTGAAGGCGGATTCTCGGAAGCTGGAAGCGGATTTCCACACGGCGGAAACCCAGCGGGACGAGGCCCGGATTCAATTGGACCGCCTCTACGCCGATGGGGAGCAATACGGCGAAAAAATGCGCGAGAAGGACATGGAGGCCGAGAGAATCCGGGAGGAAGCCGCCGTGCTGGACGGGCAGGCGGGCGAACAGGAGTCCGCCATCGCCGTGCTGGAAACCACCATCGCCCACCAAAGGGAAAATATTGACCGCGCGCGGCAGGACTCCGCCGAGCGGGATAGCCGCGCCGACGGACTCCGGCGGCAAATGGAGGAGCAGCAGGCCCGCATTGCCGAAATTGCCGCCCAAACGGAAGGACTCAACGCCGCGCTGGGGGCACTGCTCAATCAGGCACAGACCGCCGCCGCCCAAGTGGGGGGCGCAAATGCCGAGGCGGAGGCCCTTCGGGGCCGGGAGGCCATGGCGGTGAGCACCGCCGCAGACACCCGGGCCGCCGCCGCCGCCCTTGCGGCGGAGAGCATTCAACTCACCCAGCGCCGGGAGAAGCTGGCGGAGGACCAAGCCGCCGCCCAGAAGCAGCTGACGGAAAACGAGGCGGAGGCAAAAATCAATCGCCGCGCCCTGGAGGACGCCCAGGAGGAAGCCGCCGCCGTGTCCAACATCATCGCGGGCCACAGCCTGCGGATGGAGGAGCGCCGGAAAAAAGCCGCCGCCGCCGCCGAGAAAAAATTGCAATTGACCATGGACGTGGGGGCGATGGACAACCGGATTCGCCTGCTGACGGAGATGGAAAAGGAATACGAGGGCTTTTCCAAGGCCGTGCGCATGGTGATGCAGGGCGGACTCAAGGGCATTCGCGGACCGGTGGCAAGCCTAATGACCACCGAGAGCCGCTACACCGTGGCCATCGAAATTGCCTTGGGCGCGGGCCTGCAAAACATTGTGGTGGACCGGGAAGAGGACGCAAAGTCCGCCATTCAGTATCTCAAACAGCGGGATGGGGGCCGGGCCACCTTCCTGCCCCTCACCGCCATTCGGGGAGACGAGCTGCGGGAAGCGAAGGTGACCCAGGAGTTCGGCTACGTGGGGGTGGCCTCCGGGCTGATTCGCTTTGATCCGCAGTACAGCCAGATTTTTCAAAATCTGCTGGGCCGCACGGTGGTGGTGGAGGATATGGACTGCGGCATCGCCATCGCCCGGAAATATCAAAACCGCTTCCGCATCGTCACCCTGGACGGGCAGGTCATCAACCGGGGCGGCTCCATGACCGGCGGCAGTGTCAACCGCAACGCCGGCGTGCTCAGTCGGGCAGCCGAGCTGCAAACCCTGGCGGGCCGCGCCGCCGCCCTCCATGAGGAGCTGACAGGTGCCGCCGGGGACGAGGAGGCCGCCAAGCGGGAGCTGACGGCCGCGCAGTACGAATTGGAGACGGCAGAGGGTCAGCGGCGACAGGCGGAGGACGAGGTACTGCGCTTGGAGGGCCGCAAGGGCCACTTTGACATTCTCCTGCGGAGTCTGAGAGACTCGCTGGAAAATTTGGAGGGGGAGGGCATCTCCCTCACCGGCCGCCTGACGGAAAATCAGGCGCGCACCGCCGCCGCCGAGACGGCGGTACACCAGCAGGAAGCCCAGGCGGCGGACCTTCGCCGGCAAATCGAGACGGCCCTTTTTGGGCAGTCCGAGCTACTGGCCCAGTCCGGCAGCTTGACGGAGGAGATTTCCACCAAAAAGGCCGGTCTTGCCGCCCTCACCGCCGAGGGGGAATCCACCCTGGCCCGGGTGGCGGATTTGCGGCGGATGGCGGAGGAACTCACCGGGGACCAGTCTCAAAAGGAGGCACTGGCCGCCGCGTATCAGCACCACATTGACCAGGCCAACGCCGACATTTTGCGCCGCCGAGAGACGGCGGAGTCGCTCTCTGCCCAGAGCCGGGGCATCCGGGAGCGCCTGACGGTGCTCAACAGCGAAAAAATTGCCTTGGAGGCGGAGCGTACCGCCAAAAACCGCGCCGGGCAGGAGATGAACGAAACCCTGCTGAATTTGGAGCGGGCCGCCTCCCGGTTGGAACAAAAAATTGCCACCGGCGCGTTGGAGGAAAAGCAGATTCTGGACCGCCTGTGGGAGCATTACGAGCTGAGCCATTCCGACGCCCAGGCCCAGCGGATGGAGCTGGAGAGCGTCCCCAAGGCCAACCGCCGCATCGGAGAATTGAAGCGGGACATCTCCGCCCTGGGCACGCCCAATTTGGGGGCTATCGAGGAATTTGACCGGGTGAATACCCGCTACACCTATTTGACCGAGCAGCGGGACGACGTGGACAAGGCCAAGGGGGAATTGGAGGGCATTATCGAGGTGTTAACCGGCGAGATGACCCGCATTTTTGCCCAGCAATTCAAGCTGCTCAACGAGAGCTTCCAAACCACCTTTACGGAGCTGTTCGGCGGAGGCCGGGCCACCTTGGAGTTGGAGGACGAGAGCGATATTCTGGGCTGCGGCATCGAAATTAAGGCCCAGCCGCCGGGCAAAACCCTGAAAACCATTTCGCTGCTCTCCGGCGGTGAGAAGGCCTTTGTGGCCATCGCCCTGTATTTCTCTATTTTAAAGGTACATCCCACGCCCTTTTGCGTGATGGACGAAATTGAGGCCGCCCTGGACGACGCCAACGTCACCCGCTACGCCCGCTATATGCGCACACTGGCGGGGCGGACCCAGTTCATTGTCATCACCCACCGCCGGGGCACCATGGAGGAGGCCGACGTACTCTACGGCGTCACCATGCAGGAGCAGGGCATCAGCAAGATTTTGACCATCAATATGAATCACCTGGCCAAGGAATTGAAGATTGAGTGAGAGACGGCGCTGGCCCTGTGAAGGACCAACGGCAGAAACAGCGGAGTTGGGGGAAACTATATGAAAAAGAAACAGTATATAAAAATTCTAACGATTTCGATTAGTTGCTTAGCAGTCATTATTTTAGGGGTTCTCGTAAATCTGTTTGTTGTGGGTGAACCGGTTGATGGGGCACAAGTAGCTTGTGAGATTTCTGTAAATGATCAAAATTTGGAATTAAAAGTGACGGCTGTAGAATCTGCTGTGGCCTTGAGAGGCTGGAAATTTGATAAAGAGGGAAGTACCTTGCATATTAGCGCACGAAAAGTTCTTGTATCCCCATTCTTTGACAATGGTACTTTTAAAACATCGATTGATTTGAGTGAGATTGAAAACATTTCCTTTGGGGGCCAAGTGATTTGGTCAAAATCAAATTAACATCCATATTTTATTGCACAGAGTATGCGCATTTGACGCGGGCGCGGGGCCAGGCGAACTGACCGGATAAAAAGGAGCGACTATGGGCTTTTTCGATAAAATTAAAAAAATTACCACCAACCTGTTCAGCGGCTTTTCCGAGGCGGATGAGGCCTTTTTCGAGGAGCTGGAGGAGACGCTGATTCTGGCTGATTTGGGGATGGACACCGCTGTGGAGGCGGTGGAGCAGCTCCGCCAGCGGGTCCGGCGGGAGAAATTACACGACCAAGAGGACGTGAAAATCGCCCTGCGGGAGATTCTGGCCGCCATGATGACGGTGGGAGACACGGCCTTGGATTTAAGCGCCGCCCCCAGCGTGGTGCTGGTCATCGGCGTCAACGGCGTGGGCAAAACCACCTCCATCGGCAAGCTTGGCTATCAGCTCAAGGGCGAGGGGCGGCGGGTGCTGCTCTGCGCGGCGGACACCTTCCGGGCCGCCGCCGCCGACCAACTGGAAATTTGGGCGGAGCGGGCCGGGTGCGAGCTGGTCCGCCAGAACGAGGGCGCGGACCCCGGCGCGGTGCTGTTTGACGCGCTCCGTGCCGCCCAGGCCCGGAACGTGGACGTGGTGCTCTGCGACACGGCGGGGCGTCTCCACAACAAGACCAATTTGATGAACGAGCTGGCAAAGCTCTCCAAAATCATCGACCGGGAGGCACCGGAGGCCAGCCGGGAGACGCTGTTGGTGCTGGATGCCACCACCGGCCAAAACGGCCTGGTGCAGGCCAAGCTCTTTCAGGAGACGGCGGGCCTCACCGGCATCATCCTCACCAAGCTGGACGGCACCGCCAAGGGCGGCATTGCCATCGCCATCGCCCGGACTCTGGGCGTGCCGGTGAAATACGTGGGCATGGGCGAGGGCATCGGCGACTTGAAGCCCTTTGACGCCAGGGCGTATGTGGAAGCAATTATTTAACCGGGCTTATGCTCCGCGGCGGGATTGCCCGCGCAAGCAATGAAAGCCCAAAAGGAGAATCTCATGACACGAGTGGACGGGCGGGCGTTTGACGAACTGCGCCCCATGAAAATTACCACGGATTTTATCAAATTTGCCGAGGGCAGTGTCCTCATTGAATGCGGGGACACCAAGGTCCTCTGCTGCGCCAGCGTGGAAAATCGCACCCCGCCCCATGTGGCGGAGGGCTGTGGCTGGGTGACGGCGGAATACTCCATGCTGCCCCGGGCCAACCGGGAGCGGAGCAAGCGGGACATTGCCAAGCTGAAGCTCTCCCCCCGCAGTGCGGAAATTCAGCGCCTGGTGGGCCGCAGTCTGCGGGCCGCCGTGGACATGGACCGCCTGGGAGAGCACACCATCAACATTGACTGCGACGTGCTCCAAGGCGACGGCGGCACCAGAACCGCCTCCGTCACCGGCGGATTTTTGGCCATGGCACTGGCCTGCCGCAAATTGGTGGAGGACGGCGTGCTGGGGTCCAGCCCCATCCGCCACTTTGTCTCCGGCATTTCCGCCGGAATCGTGGACGACCAGCCGATGCTGGACCTCTGTTACAGCGAGGACAGCCGGGCCATGGTGGATTTGAACTGCGTGATGAACGAGCGGGGCGAATTGATTGAGCTGCAAGGCACCGGCGAGGGCCGGGCCTTTACCGTGGCGGAGCAGCAGGAGCTGATTCGCCTGTGCGCCAAGGGCAATGGGGAATTGCTGGCCCTGCAAAAGAAAATTTTGGGAGGCGCGCTATGAAATTCGTGTTGGCAAGCCACAATCCGGGGAAATTAAAGGAGCTGTCCGCCATTTTGAGCAAATGCAGGGTGGAGGTGGTGTTGCCTGACGCCGTGGGCGTGGACGTGGAGGTGGAGGAAACCGGGACCACCTTCCCGGAGAACGCCATGATCAAGGCCAAGGCCATCTGCGCCGCCAGCGGACTGCCCGCCATCGCCGACGACTCGGGCCTCTGCGTGGACGCGCTGAACGGCGGACCGGGGGTGTACTCCGCCCGCTACGGCGGGGAGGGCTTGGACGACCGGGGACGGATGGCGCTGCTGCTTTCCTCCCTGCGGGGACAGACCACCCGGGCGGCCCATTTCACCTGCGCCATCGCCTGCGCGTTTCCCAATGGCGACACGCTGACCAGCGAGGGCCGCTGTGACGGCGCCATCGCCTTTGCCCCCATGGGAACAGAGGGCTTTGGCTACGACCCGGTGTTTTTGGTGCCGGAAAAGGGCAAGACCTTTGCCCAGCTCTCCGGGGAGGAGAAAAGCGCCATCTCCCATCGGGGACAGGCATTAAACGCATTTGCGGCGAAATTGGAAACCTATTTGAAGGAAAATCCGTCTCAATAAAAAGAGGAGACAGCCATTCCCTGCTATAAAGCGTATTCCACAGACTGCGGGGGACGCGTCGCGCAGGCAAGAACGATGAGAACAACAGGAATTTAAAAATTTTAGGAGAAGCTATGGAATTGACAAGTAAACAGCGCGCGCAGCTGCGCGGTATGGCAAACAGCCTGGACCCCATTGTCCACGTGGGCAAGGACGGCATCGGCGAAAATTTGGTGAAGCAGGCGGATGAGGCCCTGGAGGCCCGGGAGCTGGTGAAATGCTGTGTGCTGGAAAACGCCATGTACACCGCCCGCGAGGCCTGCGACGAGTTGTCCCGCCTGACCCGCAGTGAGCAGGTCCAGGTCATCGGGAAAAAATTTGTGCTGTATCGCAAGAGCCACACCAAACCGGCGGACAAGCGTATCGCCCTGGTACAGCCGCCCAAAAAGAAGAAAATTGACCCCAAAACAGAGATTTAAAGAAGGCGTTTGATGAAAATTGGCATTTACGGCGGAACCTTTAATCCGCCTCATCTGGGCCACATCACGGCGGCTCGGGCGGCATTTGCCATGCTGAAGCTGGACCGGCTGCTGCTGATTCCCGCGGGACTGCCCCCCCACAAGGCCCTGCCGGCGGGCACCCCCACGGCGGAGCAGAGATTGGAAATGACCCGTCTGGCAGGGGAACAGCTGGGCCTTGGCGGACAGGTGGAGGTGCTGGATATGGAGCTTTGCCGAGAGGGAAAGAGCTATACCGCCGACACCCTCCGACAGCTCCGCCGCCAGTACCCCGACGGGGAGCTTTGGCTGCTGATGGGGACGGATATGTTCCTCACCTTACAGGCCTGGCACGCGCCGGAGGAAATTTTTTCCCTGGCGGGGGTGGCGGCCTTCGGCCGCACCGAGGCCGACAGCGAGGAATTGTTTGCCATCCAGCGTGAGGCCCTCTGCCGGGCCTATCCCGCCGCCCGCATCTTCACCCTCACCATCCCCGGCGTGGTGGACGTGTCCTCCACAGAGCTGCGGGAAAAACTGAGGACGGGGGAGGGAAGCGCCCTGCTGGCCCCGGCGGTTTACGGGTATATTTTGCGCCAGGGCCTGTATGGGACCCAGGCGGACTTGAAAAAGCTCCCCTTGACCCAGCTTCGCCCGGTGGCCCTGTCCTACCTCAAGCACAAGCGTATTCCCCACGTACTGGGGACCGAGCAGGAGGCCGTCCGCCTGGCGGAGCGTTGGGGCGCGGACGTGGAAAAGGCCCGGGTGGCGGCACTGCTCCACGACTGCACGAAAAAATTGAGCATGCCGGAGCAGCTTGCGCTGTGCGGGGAATACGGCATTGAGCTGGACGAATTGGAACAGCGGGCGCTCAAGTTGCTCCACGCCAAAACCGGCGCCGCCATCGCAAAGTGGGTGTTTGGTGCGGATGAGGAAATTTATCGCGCCATCTGGTGGCACACCACCGGCCACGCCGACATGACCCGGCTGGAAAAAATTATCTATCTGGCGGACTACATCGAACCCACCCGGGATTTTCCGGGGGTGGACAAATTGCGCAGAGTGTGCTATGACAATTTAGATGAGGCCATGTTATTGGGCCTGACCATGACCATTGAGGAAATGAATGCGATGGGCAACCCCGTTCACCACGCCACAGTGGAGGCGCGGGACGCCTTGAAAGGATAGAGAGAAGCAGTGGAGAGACAGAGAAAGACCCGGACCGGCGGTGTGGAAAAGGCCCATAAAAAACCCGGCAGGAAAAGCCGATTGACCCGACAGCAGAAGGTTTTGGTGACTGTGGCGGCAGTGCTGGCGGTGGCGTTGGTGCTGGTGGTGGCGTATCAGGCCCTGTTTGTGCGGCCGGAGCTGGGGAAGAACCCCGATGACCCCGACGCGGAGACGGTGGATTACGGCGAGGGCGTGCGCCCCAAGGGCGACGGCGCCCGCAAAAGCAAGGACTACTACACGGTGCTGATTTTGGGCCGGGACACCGGCGGCGGCGGCAACACGGACACCATGCTGCTGGCCTCCTACGACGTGACAAACCAAAGGGCCAGCGTCATGTCCATCCCCCGGGACACCATGGTGAACGTCCCCTGGGACTTGAAGAAAATCAACTCCGTTTATAACTATAACGGCGGCGGAGACAAGGGCATTAAGGCCCTCTACAAGGAGATTTCCCAACTGGTGGGCTTTGAGCCGGATTACCAGGTGATTGTGGAGTGGGAGGCCGTGGGCGCAATTGTGGAGGCCATGGGCGGGGTGTACTTTGACGTTCCCCGGGACATGAAGTACAACGACCCCCTCCAAGACCTTTACATTGACCAGAAGGCGGGGTATCGCCTGCTCAGCGGAGACGATGCCATGCAGGTCATCCGCTATCGCCACGACAACCGCAAAAACGGAAAAACCCTGGGTTACGCGGATGGAGACTTGGGCCGCATCAAAACACAGCAGGCGTTTTTGAAGGCAGTGGTGGAGCAGATGCTGCAAGTCAAAAACGTGGCAAACATCAACAAATTCGCCAAGGTGTTTGAGGAAAATGTGGAGACGGATTTGAGCTTCCAAAATATTTTGTGGTTTGGAAAGCAGGCCGTTTTGGGCGGATTGTCCGTGGATCATGTGGAATTTGTCACCATGCCCAATCAAAATTCCCCCTGTTACAGCCGGAGCATCGGCAATATCCAATCCTATGTCACCCCCATCGCAAGCGAGCTGTTGGAGCTGGTGAATACCAAGCTCAGCCCCTTTGTGGAGCCGTCGCGGCGCAGCGATTTGGACATCATGTCTGTCAATTCCGATGGAAGCGTCAGCTCCACCACCGGATATGTAGAGGATAAAAAAGCGGCCACCGCACCTTATATCCCCCCGCACACCCCTGTGGCTCCCCCGGATGAGGACCCCGTTATCAGCGGGGAAATTCCGCCGGAGGGCGGCGAAATTACCCCGCCGGCAGAGGGAACAGTGCCCGGCGACGGAACGGTTACCCCGCCGGGTGAGGGAACAACGACCCCGCCCACCGGGGGCACGACTACCCCGCCCACCGGGGACACGACCACCCCGCCCACCGGGGGCACGACCACTCCGCCCGCAGGCGGCACGACCACTCCGCCCGCAGGCGGCACGACTACCCCGCCCACCGGGGGCACGACCACCCCGCCCACCGGCGGCACGACCACCCCGCCCACCGGCGGCACGACCACTCCGCCCACCGGGGGCACGACTACCCCGCCCACCGGCGGCACGACGACTCCGCCCGCAGGCGACACCACCCCTCCGCCGCCGACGGCGCAGGACCCCGCTCCCGAGGGGACTTAAGGAACCTACACAGCCTCAATTTGAAAGGAACTATAAAATTTATGATGACACCGAAGGACCTGGCGCTGCTCGCCGCCAAAGCACTGGACGAGAAAAAGGGCCACGACATTGCGGCCATTGAAATCGCAAGCCTGACCACCCTGGCGGACTACTTTGTAATCGCCTCCGGCACCTCCAACACCCAGATCAACGCCCTGTGCGACGCGGTGGAGAAGCTGCTCAAGGAGCAGGCCGATGAAATGCCCCTGCGCCGCGAGGGCTACCGGGACGGCACCTGGGTGCTGTTGGACTACGGCTGTTTGGCCGTCCACGTCTTTTCCGAGGAGGCCCGGGAGTTCTATTCCTTGGAACGGCTGTGGCGTGACGGCAAAAAACTGGACTTGAGCAACGTTTTAACCGCGGATTAACCAATATTCTGATAGAAACATAGGAAGTGTGTAACTATGAAGTATGATTTTTGCGCCATCGAAAACAAGTGGCAGAAAAAATGGCTGGAGAGCAAGCCCTTTACCGCAGTCAACGGCGACACCACCCGGGAGAAATTTTTTGGCCTGATTGAGTTTCCCTATCCCTCCGCCCAGGGCCTCCACGTGGGCCACGCCCGTCCCTTCACCGCCATGGACGTCATCTGCCGCAAAAAGCGGATGCAGAACTTCAACGTTCTGTTTCCCATCGGCTATGACGCGTTTGGCCTGCCCACCGAGAACTACGCCATCAAAAACCATATCCATCCCGCCAAGGTGACCCACGACAACGTGGCGAACTTCCATCAGCAGCTGCAGCTGCTGGGCTACTCCTTTGACTGGGACCGGGAGATTAACACCACGGACCCGGACTATTACAAGTGGACCCAGTGGATTTTCCTGCAAATGTTCAAAAAGGGCCTGGCCTACAAGGCCTCCATGCCGGTGAACTGGTGCACCTCGTGTAAAATCGTGCTGGCCAACGAGGAAGTGGTGGAGGGCGTGTGCGAGCGCTGCGGCGGCGCGGTGGTCCGCAGAGAGAAGAGCCAGTGGATGCTGGCCATCACCAAGTACGCCGACCGTCTCATCGACGATTTGGACGATTTGGACTTTATCGAGCGGGTGAAAACCCAGCAGAAAAACTGGATTGGCCGGTCTGAGGGTACCGAGGTGGACTTCAAAACCACCGCCGGGGATGTCATGACCGTGTACACCACCCGCTGTGACACCCTCTTCGGCGTGACCTATATGGTCCTCTCGCCGGAGCACCCCTTCCTAAAAGAGTGGAAGGAAAAAATTTCCAACTGGGACGCCGTTTCCACCTATGTGGACGAGGCCTCCCGCAAGTCCGATTTGGAGCGCAGTGAGCTGAGCAAGGAAAAATCCGGCGTGCGATTGATGGGCGTGAACGCGGTGAACCCCGTCAACGGCGCGGAGCTACCCATCTATGTCTCCGACTATGTGCTCATGACCTACGGCACCGGCGCCGTCATGGGCGTGCCGGGTCACGACCAGCGGGACTGGGAGTTTGCCACCAAGTTCGGTCTGCCCATTGTGGAGGTGGTTGCCGGGGGCGACATCTCCAAGGAGGCCTTCGCCCTGAAGGACGACAGCGGCATCATGGTCAACTCCGGCTTCCTCAACGGCATGACGGTGAAGGCGGCCATTCCCGCCATGAAGGACTGGGTGACGCAGCAGGGCTTGGGCCATCCCAAGACCAACTTTAAGCTGCGGGACTGGGTCTTCTCCCGCCAGCGCTATTGGGGCGAGCCGATTCCCCTGGTCCACTGCGACCAGTGCGGCTGGGTGGCACTGCCGGAGAGCGAGCTGCCGCTGCTGCTGCCGGAGGTGGACTCCTACGAGGTCACCGACACCGGCGAATCCCCCCTCTCCAAGATGACCGATTGGGTCAACACCACCTGCCCTCAGTGCGGCGGCGCGGCCCAGCGGGAGACGGACACCATGCCCCAGTGGGCGGGTTCCTCCTGGTACTTCCTGCGGTATATGGACCCCCACAACGACACCGCGCTGGCCTCCAAGGAGGCCATGGACTACTGGTCCCCGGTGGACTGGTACAACGGCGGCATGGAGCACACCACCCTCCACCTGCTGTACTCC
>JAVVPH010000030.1:0-11727 GCA_036655835.1 Oscillibacter sp. | reverse complement strand
GTATGGGATTGCGGCAAACGCGACCGGAAAACCCCGGTTGTTCCGTGGACATTCATCCCGCCAATTGACCCAAGCCTGCCTTTGCGCCGCTTGCAACACCATGCGGTATTCAACACAAACCACCGACAGAAAGAGAGCAGAATGACAATGAAATACGATTTCGACGCAATAGTAGACCGCTCCCGCAATCACGCCGCCAAATATGACGAGCGGATAAAAAAATTCGGCACGGAGGACGTCATTCCCCTGTGGATCGCGGACATGGACTTCAAAACCGCCCAGCCGATTATTGACGCCCTGAAATCCCGGGCCGAGGAGGGCATCTGGGGCTATACGGCCCGGCCGGAGAGCTACTTCGCCGCCATCCGCGCTTGGCAAAAGCGCCGCAATCACTGGGACATTGACCAGTCCCTCATGAGCTGGAGTCTGGGCGTGGTGCAAAGCCTCAGCGCCGCGGTGAAGCTCTTCACCCCCGCAGGCGGCAGCGTCCTGATTCAAACCCCCGTGTACTCGGAATTTTACGACATGACCGAGGCCTGGAATCGCAACGTGGTGGAGAGCCCGTTTGTGGAGAAAAACGGGCAATGGACCATGGATTGGGCGGATTTTGAGGAAAAGCTCACCCAAGTGGACCTGTTTTTGCTGTGCAATCCCCACAATCCCCTGGGCATCGTCTGGACCCCGGAGGAGCTCAAGCGGATGGCGGAGCTGTGTATGCAGCACCATGTGGTGCTGTTCTCGGATGAAATTCACTCCGATTTGATTTTCCACGGCAAGCATCACACCCCGGTGGCCTCCCTCTCCGACGAGATCGCGCGGTACGTCATCACCGGCATTTCCGGCACCAAAACCTTCAATCTGGCGGGTTTGCAGGCCAGCGCGGTGGTGTTCCCCGACGCGCATACAAAGCAGGTATACGACCGTTTCTGGGAGCGCATGGACATTCATCGGAACAACGCCTTTTCCCTGACGGCCATGGAGGCCGCCTTTACCGGCGGCGAGGAATGGCTGGAGCAGCTGCTGCCCTATATCAGCGGCAACTTTGATTTCATCGCCGATTACTGTGCCCAAAACCTGCCCCAAATCAAGCCGAACATCCCGGATGCCACCTACCTTGTCTGGCTGGACTGCCGGGAGTTGGGTCTGAGCAACGAGGCCCTGCACGATTTCATGATTCAAAAGGCCAAGCTGGGACTCAACGACGGCTGTTCCTTTGGCCGCAGTCTCAACGGCTTTATGCGGTTGAACGCGGCCTGTCCCCGCAGGGTACTGGAACAGGCCCTGGGCCAGTTGAA
This sequence comes from Oscillibacter sp., assembly GCA_036655835.1. Taxonomy (GTDB): domain Bacteria; phylum Bacillota; class Clostridia; order Oscillospirales; family Oscillospiraceae; genus Oscillibacter. The sequence goes on along the minus strand of JAVVPH010000030.1, from coordinate 10,432 downwards.
GGCGGCTGTGGAGGCCCTGTAACCGGCGGCATTTGCAATCGTTTCCCAGCCTGCCCCCCAGGGCGGTTCCCGCGCCTGCCAGGCGGATTTTTCGTCAGCTTGCGCAAGCATGACGAGGCTGCCGCCTTTCCCCCGAAATTTCTCTCGCCATCATGCGGCGGGCGGGAGCATCAAGAAACCCCCAGACAAAACAGCATTTGTGCGTTTGCTGTTTTATCTGGGGGTTTTTATTATGGCGTGGGACGGTTGTCCTTCGATTTTAATCGCACCGCAGGGTGAACCGGACTTTTTTCCCTTGCCGTCACCCTCCCCGGCGGCTGTCGCAGCGGCGCTTTTTGCCTGTCGCAGCGATTGCCGCGAGCGCCGCCAGCTGCCGGGGAGGATATGCTGCGGTATGGTCTGGGTTTAGGCGGCGCTTCTCATGCCGCTTTGACTGCCGGAGCCGCCGGACTGGCTGCCGAAGAAATAATCAAACAGGCCGCCGAAGGGGTCGGTTCCGCCGTAGGGATTGACATTGGGAGCTTGCTCCGGCGCGGGAACGGGCGTCTCCGCCGTTTTGTCCTCGGCGGGCACAGAGCCCCAAGTAATCTGGACATCGCTTGTCTTCCCGCCGCGGTAGAGGGTAAAGGTGGCGGTATCTCCGGCGGAATAGTGCTTTTTGGCGGCCGTCAGCTCCTCCACCGAGGCAATTTTCTTGCCGTCAATGGCGGTGATGACATCACCCATCTGCAAGCCCGCCTTGGCGGCGGCGCTGCCCTCCTCCACGGAGTAGACAAACACGCCCTCGGAAATATCGTATCTGTATTGCTGGGCCATGGCGCTGGTCATGGTGCCGGGGGTGATGCCCAAAAACGCCTTATTGGTCACATAGCCATTGGTCATGATGTCCTGAATCATAGCCAGCACATCATTCATGGGAATGGCGAAGCCCAGGCCCTCCACGCCCTCGGAGCCGGTGGAGGAATACTTGGCGGAGACGATGCCCACCACCTCGCCGTAGCGATTGAACAGCGGACCGCCGGAGTTGCCGGGGTTGATGGAGGCGTCGGTTTGAATCATGTTAAAGGGGGTGCCGGAGACGTTGATGGCCCGGTTGACGCAGGACACCATTCCCCCGCTGAGGGAAAAGGTCAGCTCTCCCAAGGGATTGCCCACCGCCAGCACGTGGTCCCCCACGTTCAGGGTGCTGCTGTCGCCCAGGGTGACGGCCTGCAGGCCGGTGGCCTGAATTTTGATGACGGCGATGTCGTAATCCGTATCAGAGCCGATGACGGACGCGTCGTAGCTCTCGCCGTTGTAAAGCGTCACCTTCACAGCCGTGGCATCCTCAATGACGTGGTGGTTGGTGACAATGTAGCCGTCGGTGGTGAGAATGAAGCCCGACCCGGAGGATGCGGACTGCACCACTTGGCCGAAATAATTCACGCCGGTGGCGGAGGTGTTGATGGACACGGCGCTATTGACGTTGGCGGCGTAAACCTCCGCATCGCTCATCTCCTGCTTGCCGTCCACGGTTTTCAATGTCACCGCCGAGGCGGGCCGACCGCTGATGCTCACAGAGGTGGCGTCGGCGTGTTCCCTGCCAACGGCCCAGGCAATCCCGCCGCCCATGGCCCCGCCCAGCAGTGCGCAGCACAGGGCCAAGGCAGTGATTTTCAGACCCATGCGGCTCTTTTTCGCAGGCTTCAGGGTGGGCAGCGGACCACTGGGACCGCCATCGTTCCCGCTGTTTGGCGCGGCGGCGTACGGCGCGTTTGCCGTCTCACTGCCATCCTTGCGGTAGGTGTAATGATATAAATTTTGTTCGTCGTTATACATAAACTATTCCTCCTGGTATGTATCCCGTTCATCCGCTTGTCTGTTTGGAATGATACAGGACAGATGTGTCAAAATCGTGAAGAATCCTTGCACATTTTTTAAACTGTCACAACGCAAGCGGGACCGGAAAAATTTTTGTCGGGAAGCGGTGTCATTCTTGCACCTTGAAGCGAAGTATAGTATGCTTAGCTTAAATGAACATGAAAGGAAACCTGAAATTTTGCTGAAAATTGAAGCCATCAAAATTTCACCGGAGGGCGGCATGGCCGCACTGGCCGCCGAGACTGCCCGCATCCTGAAAATACGGGAAAAGGACTTTGTGTCTCTGCGGGTTCTGCGGCGTTCGGTGGACGCCCGCGAGGACGTGAAATGGACCTACACCGTGGGCGTCACCTTAAAAGAGGAGACGGCGGTGCTCAAGCGGGTACACAGCAACAAGGTCAGCCGGGTGACGGCGGGGGAACGCTATCGTCCCCCTGCGCCCCGCCCCGCCCCGGCCATTGCCCCCATTGTGGTGGGTGCCGGTCCGGCGGGATTATTCTGCGCGCTGACGCTGGCCCAGGCGGGCCTAAAGCCCATTCTATTGGAGCGGGGCCGTCCGGTAGAACAGCGGCAGGCCGACGTGGAGCGTTTCTGGGCCACCGGCGTACTGGACACCGCCTCCAACGTCCAGTTCGGCGAGGGCGGCGCAGGCGCGTTTTCTGACGGAAAGCTGTCTACCGGCACCAAGGACCTCCGCCACCGCTGGATTTTGGAGCATCTGGTCAGTTGCGGCGCGCCGGAGGACATTCTCATCGACGCCAAGCCCCATGTGGGCACGGACAAGCTGCACCTGGCTCTGGTGGCCCTGCGCCGCGAATTGAAGGCCCTGGGCGCAGACATCCGCTTTGAAAGCCAGCTCACGGATTTGACCGTGGAGCAAAACGCCGTGACGGGCGTCACCGTCACCGGCCCTGACGGCACGTACACCCTCCCCTGCCGCCAATTGGCCCTCTGCCCGGGGCATTCCGCCCGGGACACCTTCGCCCTACTGCGGGAGAAGGGCATCCCCATGGAGGCCAAGGCCTTTGCCGTGGGCGTGCGGATCGAGCACCGCCAGCGGGACTGCGACGCGGCCCAGTACAAGCAGTACGCGGGCCACCCGGGTCTGCCGGTGTCCTCCTACAAATTGTCCTGCCATTTGGAAAACGGCCGAGCCGCCTACTCCTTTTGCGTCTGCCCCGGTGGCGAGGTGGTTGCCGCCGCGTCGGAGGCGGGCCGTCTCGTGACCAACGGCATGAGCGAATTTGCCCGGGACAAGGAAAATATCAACGGCGGTCTGCTGGTCAACGTCCTGCCGGAGGATTTCGGCGGCGACACGGACCCGCTGGCAGGGGTGGCCTTCCAGCGCAAGCTGGAGGAGGACGCATTCCGCCTGGGGGGAGAGAATTTCCACGCACCGGTCCAGCGGGTGGAGGATTTTCTTTTGAATCGGCCCTCCGTCAAAAGCGGCAAGGTCAAGCCCAGCTATCGCCCCGGCGTGGTCTTCACGGATTTGCACCGGTGCCTGCCGGATTTTGTGTGCGACACCCTGACCCAGGCCCTGCCCATTCTGGGGAAAAAGCTCCGGGGCTACGACGACCCCGACGCCATTTTGACGGCGGTGGAGAGCCGCAGCTCCTCCCCGGTGCGGATTCTCCGGGACGTGGCCCACCAATCGGCCCTGAGGGGCCTGTATCCCTGCGGCGAGGGAGCCGGTTACGCCGGGGGTATTCTCTCCGCCGCCGCCGACGGCATGAAAACCGCCGAAAAAATTTGTGAAGGCCTTTGACCGGAAGGAGTATCCTAATGAGCCGTAATATCTGCGTGTATTTGGAATTTCTCACCGAGGCCCACCGGGCGCAAATTCAGGAGGCCGCCCACAGCGCCGGATTCTCCGTCCGCTTTTTTTCCTTGGAGGAGGAGGCGGCGGCCCGGGCCTTTTTGCCGGAGTGCGAGGTATTGTACGCCCACGCGCCGGAGCTGCTCCGCGCCGCCCCCGCCACACTGCAATGGTATTGCTGTGCCTACGCAGGCGCGGACCCCTACTGCAAAGACGACGGGATTTTCGCGAATCCCGCCTGTCTGCTGACCAATTCCTCCGGCGGCTACGGCGTGACCATCGCGGAGCATTTGCTGATGGTCATTTTGATGCTGCTGCGGCGGATGCCGGAATATGAAGCGGTGGTGCGCCGCCGTGAGTGGTCCAACCAACTGCCCATCCGCTCCATCCACGGCAGTGCCATCACCGTGCTGGGCACGGGCAACATCGGCACCACCTTTGCCGCGCGGGCCAAGGCCTGCGGCGCGGCCTCCATCACCGGCGTGAGCCGCAGTGGCGCGTGCCGGGACACGGTGTACGACGCCTGCCTGCCCATCACCCGCTTGGAGGAGATTTTGCCCAAAACAGACATTTTGGTGATGGCCCTCCCCGGCACACCGGAGACGGAACACATCCTCAATCAGTCCCGTCTGGCCCTTCTCCCCCGCCATGCCATTGTGGTGAATGTGGGCCGGGGCGGCGCAGTGGACCAGGAGGCCCTGATGAACGCGCTGAACAGCGGCGCCATCGCCGGGGCGGCACTGGACGTGATGACGCCGGAGCCGCTGCCTGCCAACCATCCCCTGTGGGACACGAAAAATTTACTGCTCACCCCCCACGTCTCCGGCAACATGACCCTGGGCTACACCTGCGACAAAAACGTGGAGATGTTCTGCCGGGATTTGGCGCATTACGCCGCCGGGCAGCCGCTGGAGCATCTGGTAGACCGCCGCGTGGGCTATTAAGGAACCTCTGAAGAAATCCGCCGCAGGTCTTGGCGGCATCTTTTCCGTATGAAATCGCCGAAAATCTACATAAAAAAGGAAGCGTCCGCCATGATTGAGGATATTTTACAAGTGAACCGGACCTTTGTGCGGGAGAAGCAATACGAGCCATTTTGCACCAGCAAATATCCCAACAAAAAACTGGCCATTGTCACCTGCATGGACACCCGGCTGAGCGAGCTGCTGCCGGCGGCTCTGGGTCTGAAAAACGGAGACGCGAAAATCATCAAAAACGCAGGCGGCATCATCTCCCATCCCTTTGGCAGTGTGGTGCGCAGTCTCCTGATTGCGGTGTACGAGCTGCAAGTGTCCGAGGTGATGGTCATCGGCCACACGGACTGCGGCGTACAGCACATGAACAGCGCAAAAATGCTGGCCCATATGGAACAGCGGGGCATTCCGGCGGAGCGCATCCAACTGGCCCGGGATTTCGGCATTGATTTGGACGCGTGGCTCACCGGCTTTGACAGTGCGGAGGAATCCGTGCGGCACTCCGTGGCCCTGTTGAAGCGCCACCCCCTGATGCCCGCCGACGTGACCATTTCCGGGTACATCATGGACTCCGTCACCGGGGCGTTACAGCCGCTTTAATCTGATTCCTCTCCCAGTCCCGGGGGAAATTTGTGGTGTTCATAGCCGATTTCCCCGGAATTTTTCAAAAGAAAGGGCTGTTTTATGAATAATTTCACCTTTTACTCCCCCACCCTCTTCGCCTTTGGCGACGGGGAGGAGCGCAATGTGGGCGCACTGGTCCGCCGCTTTGGCGGCACGAAGGTACTGGTGGTCACCGGCGGCGGCTCCGTTCACCGCAGCGGCGTGTTTGACCGGGTGGCCCAGGCACTGCGGGAGGCCGAGCTTCCCTTTGCGGAGCTGTCCGGCGTACAGCCCAATCCCCGCAGTGGCAAGGTATACGAGGGCATCGCCCTGGGGCGGGAGCTGGGGGCGGACTTCCTTCTGGCCCTAGGCGGCGGCAGTGTCATCGACACCGCCAAGGCCATCGGCTTCGGCCTGCCCTACGCCGGGGACTTTTGGGATTTTTTCACCGGAAAGGCCCCCATAACCGCCACCCTCCCCGTGGGGGTGGTGCTGACCATCTCCGCCGCCGGCAGTGAGGGGTCGGATAGCTGCGTCATCACCCAGGAGGCAGGGAATTTGAAGTGGGGCAGTCCGAAATCGGACCTGCTTCGCCCCAAATTCGCCGTTCTCAATCCCCGCGTCACCTGCTCCCTGCCCCCCTACCAAACCGCCAGCGGCGCGGTGGACATGATGGCCCACATCATGGAGCGGTATTTCACCAACACCCCCGACGTGGCCCTGACGGACCGGCTGTGCGAGGCACTGCTGCGCACGGTCATCGAAGCGGCTCCCAAGGCCCTGGCGCATCCCGACGACTATGCTCCCCGGGCGGATTTGATGTGGGCGGGAATGTTGGCACACAACAATTCCTGCGGTGTGGGCCGGGAGCAGGACTGGGCCAGCCATCAAATTGAACACGAGCTTTCCGCCCTGTACGACTGCGCCCACGGCGCGGGTCTGGCGGTGATTTTGCCGGCCTGGCTCCGCTTTGTACTGCCCCACGACACGGCCCGCCTGGCGCAGTTTGCCCAGCGGGTGTTTGACTGCCAGATGGATGCTGCCCACCCCGAGGTCACCGCCCGAGAGGGCATCCGTCAACTGCGGCTCTTTTTTGAGGCCCTGGGAATGCCCGTCACCCTCAGCGAAATCGGTGCCCGGGCCGAGGACATCCCCACCCTGGTGGCTCACCGGGCGGAAAAGCCCAACGGCTTCCCCTTCGGCGGCTTTGTGAAAATCGGCCCCGCCGAAATGACCGCCATTTTGCATCTGGCGGAGGGGCTGTAAACCCAAACGTCCCTCTTCCCCGGAAACACAAAACAGGTTGTATCAGTTTTACTGATACAACCTGTTATTTTCAGTCCCGCAGGCCCATGCTCTCCCACTTGTGACCGTGGAAGCGGGGGGCGAAAAAGGCCACGCGTACCGCCCAGTCCGCAAACATGGCCATCCAAATTCCCCGGACGCCAAAGCCCCAATACCGGCCCAACAGCACCCCCAGGCCCACCCGCATGGTCCACATGGAAATGGTGGAGATCACCATGGTGAATTGGGTGTCCCCGGCGGAGCGAAGGGCGTGGGGCAGGGTGAAGGACAGCGGCCAGAGCAGCATCGCCACCAGTCCGTGCATCCAGACGATCTGCCGGGCGTAGTCCGCCGTCTCCGGGGAGACATTGTACAGCCACAAAATCAGCGGCAGTGCGAGAAACGTCAGAAGAATCGCGCCGTCCATGTAAAAATACGTGGAGCGAATCATTTTTTTGGTGTAAAACCGGGCCTTTTCAAAGTCCCCCGCGCCGATACAGCGGGAGACGACGGTGACAATGGCCAATCCCAGGGCGTTGCCCGCCACGCACTGGATGGTGCAAATGGTGTTGCCGATGGCGTTGGCCGCCACGGAGGCAGTGCCCAGCATGGACACCGTGGACAACAGCAAAATTTTGCCCAATTGGAACATACTGCTCTCCAGTCCGTTGGGCACGCCGAAGCGCAAAATGTGCTTGACCACAAAGGGGTCGTGGCGGAGGGTAAACCGCTCCACCTGCACGGGCAGTCCCGGCTTTCGCAGCATCACCACCATGGCCACCGCGGCCACGGCCCGGGACACCAGGGTGGGAATGGCCACGCCCTCCACGCCCCGGTGGAAGCCGAAAATCAGCAGGGCGTTGCCCGCCACATTGATGAAGTTCATCAGCAGGGACACCCACATGGAGATTTTTGCGTTGCCCATCACCCGAAACAGCGCCGCGCCGGCACTGTAAATCGCCAAAAAGGGGATGGACGCCTCCACAATGTTGAAGTAGGTCACGGCGTAAGCCGCCACATCCGCCTCCACCTGACCGAATACCACGTTGAGAATAAAGCCCCGGCCCAGATAAAACAGAATCATCACCAGCAGCGACACCTCGCCCATAAACAGCAGCAGCTGGGTGCCGGAGTGTCCGGCCTTCTCCGCCTCCCGGCGGCCCAAATACTGCCCCGCGATGATGGCGCCGCCGGTGGCTAGGGCCGCGAAGGCGTTGACCAACAGCACATTCACCGTGTCCACCAGGGACACGGCAGAAATCGCCGCCTCTCCCACCCGGGCCACCATCAGGGAGTCGGCAAGGCCCACGGTGATGGCTAAAAGCTGTTCAATGACCAGGGGGATGATGAGCCGCCGCAGGTCCAGCTTGGTAAATTCGACGGTCAGTTTTTTGCGTTCCATGTAATTCTCTCTCACAATTCAATCTCAAAATTTATTGGAATTCCCGGGGGCTCATGTGGAAGGTGTTTTGAAAGGCCCGCAGGAAGGTGGAGTACTCCGCAAAGCCCGCCTGCTCCGCCGCCTTCATCACCGGCACACCGGCGCGAATCAGCTCCCCCGCCCGCAGCAGCCGCTTCTGGCTGATATACTGGTGGACCGTGTAGCCGGTGACGGCCTTGAACCGGTGCATCAGGTAATAGCGGCTGATATAAAACTGCCCCGCCAGTGCGTCCACCGACAAATTCTCCTCTAAATGCTCCGTGATATAGCGCAAAACCTCCTCCATTTTGGGGTCCACCCGGTAGCTCTCCGGCTGGTCCTGGGCGGTGTGGTTTTTGGCAAGGTCCCGATTCACCGAGATGAAGAGCTGCTGGCACAGAGTGTCCGCCATGCGGGCCGCGCCAAACTCGTGGGAGCAGAGGGCCTCCTCCAGGGATTGGATGGTCTGCATATACCGCAGCCGCCCCTCCGCGTCGTTGCGCAGGAGGTGGAAGCCCCGCTCCCGGGCCAGGGAAAAACAGGCGTCCAGCGGCTCGCCGGGGTCACTGCGCTGGGCCACCCAATCCCGCCCCAGCCAGAGGACAATGCGCTCATACGGCTCTGCGGGGTCGATGATGGGCTTGTGAATCAGATTGTGCTGCACCAGCAAAATATCCCAGGGCTGCAAAAAGTAGGTCACGCCCTCCACCACATAGCTCACCTTGCCCCGCAACATTAAAATGAGCTTGTCAAACTCGTGGTAATGGTAGTCCAGCTTTTGGGCGCGGCTGTCCTTTAAATGGAAGAGGCGAAAATCCTCGTTGAGATAGCCCCGCTTACCCACTTCACTGCGATCCAGCATCGTCTCACCATCCTTATCTGTCCATTGCGATCATTCGCTTATGTTACCGCACTTTTTGCACATTCTCAAGCCTAATATGTCACAAAGTCGGCAAATATAAGGAGATTCTTTTGGGTAAAGGGGACAGCTTCCTCAAAAAATCGTCAATTTTCACGCTATACAGACCCCTGAAAATTTGCTATACTGACAGCAACACCAATTTTAGGAGGGATTCGCCATGAGCCGCGCCGATGAATTATTTCTTCAAAACTGCAAGGACATCCTGCAAAACGGCGTTTGGGACACCGAACAAATTGTCCGCCCCCATTGGGAGGACGGAACCCCCGCCCACACCGTGAAAAAATTTGGGCTTGTCAACCGCTATGATTTGCAGGCGGAATTTCCCATCCTGACCCTCCGCCGCACCTACTGGAAAACGGCTTTGGACGAACTGCTGTGGATTTGGCAGAAAAAATCCAACAATATCCACGATTTTAACGGACACGTCTGGGACCAGTGGGCGGACGAGGACGGCTCCATCGGCAAGGCCTACGGCTATCAGCTGGCGGTGAAGCACCACTATCCCGAGGGGGACATGGACCAGGTGGACCGGGTGCTGTACGATTTGAAGCACAACCCCGCCAGCCGCCGCATTTTAACCAATCTCTACAATTTTGCGGACCTGAGCGAAATGCACCTCTACCCCTGCGCCTACTCCATGACCTTCAACGTCTCCGGAAACGTTTTGAACGCCATTTTAAATCAGCGCAGTCAGGATATGCTGGCGGCAAACAACTGGAACGTGGTGCAGTATGCCCTGCTATTGCATATGTTTGCCCAGGCCTCCGGCCTGATTCCCGGCGAGCTGGTCCACGTCATTGCCGACGCCCACATCTACGACCGGCACATTCCCCTTGTGGAAAAAATGCTGGCCCAAGCCCCCGTTCAAGCGCCCCAATTGGTGATTGACCCCTCCGTCACCGATTTTTACGCCTTCACCCGGGACAGCTTTTCTCTCACCGACTATGCCCCCGCGCCCTTTTCGGACGTGATTCCCATTGCGATTTAAGGAGGAAACACCATGAATGCCATCGTTGTCGCCACCCGCAACTGGGCCATCGGTCAAGAAAATCACCTGCTGTTCTCCCTTCCCACGGATATGCGGCGGTTTCGCACCCTCACCACGGGTGCCACGGTTTTGATGGGCCGAAAAACCCTGGAATCCTTCCCCGGCGGCAAGCCCCTGCCCAAGCGGCGCAACATTGTGCTCTCCTCCCAGGATTTGGCGGTGGAGGGCGCGGAGTTTGTCCACACGCAGGAGGAGCTGGAGGCCCTGGCCGCCAGCGTGGAAAACGTGTTTGTCATCGGCGGCGGCAGTGTGTATACCGCCCTGCTGGCCCGGTGCAAGCGGGTATTTCTCACCCGGGTGGAGCTGACGGTGCAGGAGGCCGACACCTTTTTCCCCAATCTGGACAAGCTGCCGGGCTGGGTGGTGGAGTCCACCGGCGAACCCATCACGGAAAACGGCATCACCTATCGCTTTGTGGATTATGTGAATCAGAATATTTAATGGGCGGACCTCCCGTCTCGCCAAGCCAACAAAACAGCGGCGGAGCAAATGCTCCGCCGCT
>JAVVPH010000029.1:0-11759 GCA_036655835.1 Oscillibacter sp. | reverse complement strand
GAAGAAGCCCATGCAGCGCGTCGAGTTTGCAGATCCCAAGTTCCAGGTGCGCTAAACCCATCCCATTCCTTAACCACCTCATTTTGGCAGGAAGCAGGACCTCCCTGAAAAGAGGTCCTGCTTCTGCCGTGCCTCGTATATCGCCCAGTTTCGGCCTGTATTTTTAAGGTCTTTTCTCTTGACAGAGCGCACAGCGTGGCTTGTGTGCGCTCTGTCAAGAGAAAAACCATCCTAAAGAAGAGTTGCAGCCGGCGTAAGTGCGCCCTGCTTTTCACGTGGATATGGTATCACATTTTTGCAATTTAAGAGGTTGCATCGCCCAACGTATATAAGTTCACAGAACGAGGGCAAACAAAAAACAGGGTGAAGGTATGAACGCTCACCGCGTTTTACGTTTGTTCAGGCGCAATTTGCTCAAGGGGCGCCGAAGGGCTTTATTTTCTAACTGCTGGAGGTCATGTATGGAGCTGTTTATTCTTTTGATTTTTTGGGCAGCGTTGGTAGCTGCCGTCATTCCCCTGCTGTCCGCGGGGCGGTGGCGCAGTGTGGCAATCTACACCGGCGCTGGCGGTATGATGGTGCTGGCCGTGGCGGGACTGCTTCAATGGCTGGCCGCCGGCGGGGACGCCCAGATGCTGTACGTCAATACAGCGCTTTTGGATCATGGTATGCTGGTGGCCGACTTTTTGATTATGGGTCTTTTGGTGTATCTCAGTATCAAGTATAAGAAATATCCGGTTGCGCTATTGTCTGTCGCCCAGACGGTACTGCTGGCATACACGGAGCTGGCGCATCCCACGCCGCCTGCAGAGCACATTTTACTGGACCCCCTGTCGATTTTAATGTGCTTGATTGCCGCGCTGGTGGGCGGAGCCATCTGCATCTATTCTGTGGGATATATGAAGGCGTATCATGCCCACCACACGGATGTGCGTGACCGGAGCGCCTTTTTCTTCGCGATGCTGTTTCTCTTTCTTTCCGCCATGTTTGGCCTGGTGTTATCGGCAAATTTGGTTTGGATGTATTTCTTCTGGGAGATTACAAGTGTTGTCTCTTTTTTACTGATTGGTTATACGAGGACGGAAGAAGCGGTGCGCAACAGCTTCCGCGCGCTCTGGATGAATCTGCTTGGCGGCTTGGGATTTGCCATTGCCATTGCGGTGTCGTCTATGGCGGCGGGTACGGTGCAGCTGGATGAATTGGTTGGCCTCAACGCGGTCATTCCCGTTGCGCTGCTGGCCTTTGCCGGCCTGACCAAGTCGGCGCAGATGCCGTTTTCCTCCTGGCTGCTGGGCGCCATGGTGGCACCCACGCCCTCCAGCGCGCTGCTGCACAGTGCCACGATGGTGAAGGCGGGGGTATACCTGCTGATTCGCCTTGCGCCGGCCATGGCGGGAACGCTGACGGGCTTGTCCGTATCGATCATCGGTGGATTTACCTTTATTTTTGCCAGTGTGCTGGCAATTTCGCAAAGCGACGGCAAGAAGGTGCTGGCCTTTTCCACCGTGTCGAATTTGGGGCTGATTGTGGCCTGCGCGGGGGTTGGGGTGAAGGAAACCGTTTGGGCGGCGCTGCTGCTGCTGATTTTCCATGCCCTGAGTAAGTCCTTGCTCTTCCAGGTGGTGGGCGCGGTTGAAAACAGTCTGGGCTCCAGAAATATTGAGGATATGCACGGTCTTTTACTGCGGCTGCCCAAATTGGCCTATTTAATGGGCATCGGCATCGCGGGTATGTACCTGGCGCCCTTTGGTATGCTGATTTCCAAATGGGTGGCGCTCAAGTCCTTTGTGGATGCCAACAACATCGTGCTGGTTTTATTTGTGGCCTTCGGCAGCGGCACGACCATGCTGTACTGGACCAAGTGGCTGTCCAAGCTGATTTCCCTGCACCACACGCGGGTCCCGACGAAGGATATTACCCGGCGGGATCAATATTTCTCTATGTTCCTACATGCGGTGGCGATGCTGCTTTTCTGCCTGTTCCTTCCCCAGCTGGCAAGCTATGCCGTCAATCCCATGATTGAAGCGCTGTTTGGCGTGACGGAAATGGTCCTTTCCATGGATACGCTGACGACGATGGCGATTATGCTGCTGTCGATTTTAATTGTTCCCGGTATTATGCTGCTGGTGACCCGGGACCTGCATCGCGATTATGTGCCTACTTATATGAGCGGCGTGAATGTGGGAGACAACTCCCATTTTGTCGGCAGCCTCAAGGACAGGGAACATTTATTTTTGGCGAACTGGTATTTGGGCGGAGAGCACGGCGCAGACCGCCTGATGCGTCCCATGGAAGTGCTTGCCGGCGGCGTCCTCGCCACGCTGCTTTGCGTCATTATAGGAGGTGCTATATGATACCCGCCATTTCTGTCACAGCCTATTTGCTGTTGGCTCTGCCGGTGGGCGCGTTGCTGGACGGGCTTGATCGAATGATTACCGCTCGGATGCAGGGGCGTAAAGGGCCACCCTTACTGCAGCCCTTCTATGATTTGAAAAAGCTGGTCAATAAGCAGCGCCTGTCGGTCAACAGCGCGCAATTGATGCTGAACCTGAGTTATCTGATTTTTATTGCGGCATCCGGCGCGCTTCTTTTCGCGGGCTCAGATATTCTGATGTGCCTGTTTGTTCTGTCCACGGCGGACATCTTCCTCATCATGGCCGCCTCCAGTGACTCCTCGCCCTATGCGGCGTTGGGCGCAGGACGAGAGATGATGCAAATGCTGGCATATGAGCCGATGACGCTGATATTGGCAGTTGGTTTCTACTTGGCCTCCGGCACGTTCCAAGTGCGTGAGATGATTCGTATGCCGGACAGTGCCGTGATTTGGATGCCCGGTATGCTGCTTGGATTTTTCTTCATTACCGCCATCAAATTGCGCAAATCGCCCTTTGACCTGTCCACCAGTCACCACGCGCACCAGGAGGTGGTAAAGGGCATCACAACAGAGATGTCCGGTCTGACCTTGGCGGTGGTGTGTATTGCCGAATACTACGAAAACGTATTGCTGCTGGGCATTGTGGCCCTGTTTATTCTGAACAGCCATTGGTGGAGCTGGCCCTTGGCGCTGGCGGTATGCCTGCTGGTGTATTTTCTGGAGATTCTTTGGGACAACTCTTGCGCCCGAGTCAAATGGACCACCATGCTGAGCAGCTGCTGGGCAGTTACGTTGATTTTTGGCGGAATCAATCTGCTGATTTTAATGCTTATTAAATAAGGGAGAGGGTCATATGAAAAAGTTGGCAAAATCACCATGGATGCTGCACTATGACGCAAGTAGCTGCAACGGGTGCGACATAGAGGTTTTGGCCTGCACAACCCCGATGTACGATGTGGAGCGTTTTGGCATTGTAAATACCGGGGATCCTTTCCAGGCGGATATTTTGCTGATTACCGGCGGCATCAACCACCAGTGCGAGGCGGTTGTAAAACAGCTGTATGGGCAGATGCCGGAGCCAAAGGTTGTTGTGGCAGTGGGTATCTGCGCCTGCACCGGCGGAGTATTCAAAGAATGTTATAATATCAAAGGCGGTGTGGATACCGTCATTCCCGTGGATATTTACGTGCCGGGCTGTGCGGCGCGTCCGCAGTCCATTATCGATGGCGTTATTCAGGCCTTGGCGCTGCTAAACGCAAAGCAAGAGGAGCACAACAGACGCAAAGTGGAGGCTTAACATATGCAATATTTGAATACCATCGAAGAAATCGAAATAGAACAAATTTTTCCCACGGTGATTCAATTGAAATTGGATGGCTGGCGGTTGTCGCAGCTATGCGCGACGCGGATTCCCGCGCAATATGAGCTGAGCTATTCCTTCGTCAAGGGTCTGGATATGCGGACGCTGCGCCTGCGGGTTGACGAAGAGACCTGCGTCCCCAGTCTCACCCAGATTTATCCCTGCGCCTTTATTCAGGAGAATGAGGCGGTGGAATTATTTGGCGTGAAGCTCTCAAGCATGGAGCCGGACTTTCATAGTCGGCTTTATAGAATCGGCCGCGAGGCGCCGTTTAAGGAAAAGGGGTGAGGGAGTGTCTACAAGAAGTATCGTGCCCTTCGGGCCGCAGCACCCCGTTTTGCCGGAGCCAGTGCATCTAGACCTTGTGCTGGAGGATGAAACTGTGGTGGAGGCGGTGCCCAGCATCGGCTTTGTTCACCGGGGCCTTGAAAAGCTGGTGGAGAAAAAGGACTTTTTGCATTACGTGTACATTGCCGAGCGGGTGTGTGGTATCTGCAGTTTTGGCCACAGCCTGGGGTATTGTCAGTGTATCGAGGAAATTATGCACATTGAGGTGCCGGAGCGCGGGAAGTATCTGCGCACCATTTGGATGGAGTTAAGCCGCATCCACAGCCATTTGCTGTGGTTGGGGCTGTTGGCGGACGCCATGGGCTTCGAGAACCTGTTCATGCATTCGTGGCGACTGCGTGAGCAAATTCTGGACCTGTTTGATATGACCACCGGCGGCCGTGTCATTTTCTCTGCCGACTGTGTGGGCGGCACGGTGAAGGACATCGATCGGGATATGCAGGCCCAAATTCTGCAAACGCTGCACAAGCTGGAGCAAGAGATGTTGGTGGTCAATCAAACATTTATGAAAGATTATACGGTGAATACGCGGCTGCACGGATTGGGGATTCTCACCAAGGAACAGGCGATTCTCCAAGGCGCCATCGGCCCCATGATGCGTGCCAGCGGGATTGGCTACGACACCCGCAGCCTGGGCTACGCGGCCTACGGCAAGCTGGATTTCGCCCCGATTACCGCCACGGACGGGGATTCCTACGCGCGCTGTGAGGTGCGGCTGAAGGAGATCCCGCAGTCCATCCGTTTGATTTCCCAGGCGATTGCGCAGCTGCCCGACGGCCCCATTTCCGTGCCGGTGAAGGGAAATCCCAATGGGGAGCACTTCATGCGCATTGAGCAGCCCCGGGGAGAGGCCATCTATTATGTCAAGGGAAATGGCACCAAATTTTTAGATCGGTTTCGCCTGCGCACGCCGACCACCAGCAATATCCCCCCGATGCTGGAAATGCTGAAGGGCTGCCAATTGGCGGATGTGCCCCTGCTGATTTTAACCATTGACCCGTGCATCAGCTGCACAGAGAGGTGAGTCAATTGAAAGAATTAAAACTGCTTCCTTTCTCAAGAGTGGCGCTAAAAAATTTGTTTTCATCGCCTGCCACGGGGAATTACCCCCTTCAACCCGCCCAGTATCCCGGGCGGATGCGGGGACACGTCGAAATCGACATTGAAAACTGCATCGGCTGCGGCCTGTGTGCCCGGGCCTGCCCGCCGGGGGCTTTGCATGTGGAGCGGGCCGCCAATACCTGGAGCATTTTGCGCTTTGACTGTGTGCAGTGCGGCAGCTGTGTGACGGCCTGCCCGAAGGACTGCCTGCATTTGGTGCCGGAATATACGGTGCCCGGCCCGGCAAAAACCCAAGAAACCTTTGCGCGCCCCGTTGCGGAGAAGGCTGTCGTGGAGAAGGTCGTTGCGGCGGAAAATCCCAAGGAGAGCGTCACCGTGGAGGCCCATTCCTACCTGACGCTTCACTCCGGCGGCGCGCGCCGGTAAACGAGATGCACGAGATTGCCATTACCCAGAGCATTTTGAATATCGCGTTAACTGCCGCCCGGGAGCAAGGCGCTTCCCGCATTCGGGTGATCCGCCTGGATGTGGGCGCATTTTCCGGGATCGTGCCGGAATGTGTGGAGATGTACTTGAATGTACTTGCAGAGGGGACCATTGCCCAAGCGGCCAAAATCGAATTTCGGCGGATGCCTGTGCGGATTTCGTGCTGTGACTGCGGGCAAGAGGGGGAAATTACGGAAAAAAAGCTGGAGTGCCCCCACTGCGGGAGCTTGCGGCTCAAGAGATTGTCCGGGCGAGAGTGTACCGTAGAAAGCTTGGAGGTTGATTCATAGTGGAAATCAAGGTTTTGCATCAGGTGATGGAGTGGAATGAGGATGTGAGCGCGCAGGTGCGCCACCGTCTCAAGGAAAAGGGCGTTTGCCTGATCAATATTATGGGCAGCCCCGGCGCCGGGAAGACAAGCCTGCTCACAGAGCTGATCGCCCGTCTGCGGGACCGCTTTGCCATCGGCGTGATTGAGGGCGATATTACCGGCCAGATTGACGCGGAGAAAATTGCCGCCCTGGGCGTGCCCTCGGTACAGCTCAACACCGACGGCGCCTGCCACATTGAGGCCATGAGTATTCAGCATATGCTGCCCTATTTTGATTTGGACGCGCTGGACATATTATTTGTGGAAAACATCGGCAATCTGGTGTGCCCTGCGGAATTTGACATAGGGGAAGATTTTCGCATCACCGTGCTCAGCGTCCCGGAAGGGGACGACAAGGTGGCCAAATATCCGCTGATGTTCACCGATACGGACTGCCTGGTGCTCAGTAAGTGCGATATGCTGCCCTATTTTGACTTTGATGTGGAGCGAGTGCAGCGGGACTACCAGGCCGTGAACCCGGAGGGACCGTCCTTTCAGGTGTCCTGCCGCAGCGGCGAGGGCTTGGAGGCGTTGACCCTCCGCGTGAAAGAGCGTGTCTGCGCGGCACTGGCATGAATCGTGTCCGTCTGGAAATTGCGGGGATTGTCCAAGGCGTGGGGTTTCGCCCGTTTGTACATCGGCTGGCGCGGGAATGCGGCGTTACCGGCTGGGCCAGAAATACCCGCGCGGGGGTGGAGGTGGAGCTGGAGGGAGAGCCTGCGGCTCTTGGGCGGTTTGAGCAAATGCTCAAAGCCTCCCCGCCGCCCTTGGCGCGGCTCGAGTCCGTCCGGGCGGAGCGTCTGGAGGGGCTTGTGGGGTATGAGGCGTTTTCCATCCGGCCCAGCGATGCCGGTGACGGGGCAACGCTGGCGGCACCGGACACCGCGCTGTGCCCGGACTGTCTGCGGGAATTGAAAACCCCCACGGACCGCCGCTATCGCTACCCCTTCATCAATTGCACCAACTGCGGTCCCAGATTTACCATTTTAAAGGACTTGCCCTATGATCGCGCGCAGACCGCCATGTCCGACTTCCCCATGTGTCCGGACTGCGGAGGGGAATATGGGGAGATTGATTCCCGCCGCTACCATGCCCAGCCCAACTGCTGTTCCGCCTGCGGTCCCCAGGTCTTTTTCCTGAGCGAAAAGGGAGTCCGGCAGACAGAGGATCCCTTTGCCTCAGCCCAGCGGGCCTTGGCGGAGGGGAAAATTCTTGCCGTCAAAGGGATTGGCGGGATTCACCTGGCCTGTGACGCCCGAAACGCCGCCGCCGTGCAGCGGCTGCGCCGCCGGAAGGGCCGGGCTGAAAAGCCCCTGGCGGTACTGTGCCGGGATTTGTCTGCGGCAAAGCGCCTTTGCGGCGTGACGGAGGAGGAGAGGGCCCTGCTTTTAAGTGCCTCCCGCCCCATTGTTCTGCTGGAAAAGCACCGGGCGGCCGACTGGCCCGCGCTCAGCCAAAACAATCGCCTGGGGGTCATGCTGCCCTATACGCCGCTGCATGTGCTGTTGCTGGATGGGGCCTTTCGCGGGCCGGAGGCCGTGGTGATGACCAGTGCCAATCTTCCCGGCTGCCCGGTGATGATCGACAACGAAGAAGCCCTGGAGGGCCTGGGGGGCATTGCGGACGGGTTTTTGCTCCACAACCGTCCCATCCTTCATCGCTGTGACGATTCCCTGGTGATGGCCTGGCGGGGGGAACCCTATTTTCTTCGCCGGAGCCGTGGCTGGGTGCCGCAGCCGGTGACGCTGTCGGGGGATGTCACCGGGGTGGTGGCCTTTGGCGCGGAGCAAAAGGCCTCCTTTGCCGTGGGCCGTGGCTGCTATGCCTTTCCCAGTCAGCATATCGGAGATTTGAAAAGCGCTGAGACCCTCCGCCATTATCGCGGTGCCATGGACACCTACTTGCGGCTGTTCCGCGTAGAACCGACCCTTCTGGTGTGTGATTTGCACCCGGATTACGCGTCCACGCGAGAGGCCCGGAGCTGGGGCCGCAACACCCCTGTGCTGCCTGTCCAGCACCATTGGGCGCACATGGCAGCCTGTATGGCGGATAACGGCTTGCAGGGTCCGGCCTTTGGCATCATTTGGGACGGGACCGGCCTGGGCACCGATGATACCATCTGGGGCGGAGAGTTTTTGGTTGGCGACTTTGCGTCCGTTACCCGGGTGGGATCGATTCGCCCCATCCGCCTTCCCGGCGGCGATGGCGCCGTGTGGGAAATTGGGCGGATCGGCCTGTCTCTTCTGCGGGATGCGGCATTGCCAACGGACGCTGCCCCCGTTCCGGCGGAGAAGCGCGCGGCGTTGGAGGCGATGCTGGCAAACAACATTGCCTGTCCCCCTGCCAGCAGTGTGGGCCGCCTGTTTGATGGGGTGTATGCCCTGCTCAGCGGGGAAAGCCGTGTCAGCTATGAGGGGCAGGGGGCCGTCCTGTTGGAGTCCTGGGTTCGGCCCGATACACCCGCCCGCAGGTATCCCCTGGCCTGGGAATATCGGGACACACTGCGCTGCTTTGATATGCGCCCGCTCATACGCGCCATCTGGGCGGATTGGGAGGCGGGTATTCCCAAGGCCTCCATTGCCCGGGGATTTATGGATGCCCTGTGTCATATGGCGGTGCATCAATGCCAAGCGTGCAATGCCGCCCATTTGCCTGTGGTCCTCTCCGGGGGTGTGTTTTTAAACCGATACCTGCTCAATGCCCTCACCCGCCTGCTGGAAGAGGCGGGTTTTTCAAGCTACACCCATCATCACGTTTCATCCGGTGACGAGGGCCTCTGTCTGGGGCAAATCGCCATTGGCGGTATGAGGAGGAAAGAATATGTGCCTTGCAATTCCCCTGAGGGTCCTCTCGGTTGATGGCAAAACGGCCATTGGCGAAGCGGGCGGTCTTACCCAGACGGTCCGGGTTGACTTCATTTCAGACCTCCGCGTGGGGGACTATGTCATGGTTCATGCGGGCTTTGCCATTCAAAAGATGACAGAGGCTGCCGCTGTGGAAAATTTCTCGTATTTTCAGGAGGCGCTGCATGCACTGTGAAGGCGGCACGTTGGGGCGGGAGGACGTATTGCGGCTCACGGCCCGTTTGGCGGAGCAGTGCCGCACAACCGGCCCCCTCCGGCTGATGGAGGTGTGCGGTACCCATACCATGGCCATCGCCTCATCCGGACTTAGGAGCATTTTGCCGCCGGAAATACAGTTGGTTTCCGGCCCGGGCTGTCCTGTGTGCGTCACACCCGCGGGTGCCATCGACGCCATTCTGGGCCTGAGTGAGCTTGCCCATGTAACCGTGGCCAGCTATGGTGATTTACTGCGGGTCCCGGGCAGTGTCCGGGGCGACAGCCTGCTGCGCCGCCGTGCGTTGGGTGCCCGGGTGCAGACGGTGTATTCGCCCATAGAGGCGCTGGACTTAGCCGAGAGAGAACCGCTGCGGCAGGTGGTTTTTTTAGGGGTTGGCTTTGAAACCACCGCACCCGGCACAGCCGCCGCCATTTTGGAGGCGCAAAAGCGCAATATCCGGAATTTTTCCGTGCTGTCCCTGCTGAAACTGACGCCGCCGGCACTGCAAACGCTGGTTGCCGCGCCGGACTTTGCGGTCAATGGCTTCCTGTGCCCCGGTCATGTGGCCGCGGTCATCGGCAGCCGGGCATTTGCTTTTTTGCCGGAGACATTTGGGTTACCCGCTGTGGTGGCAGGCTTTACGCCGGCGGATCTGCTCTATGCCATCTCGCGTCTGGTCACACTTCTGGCTGCGGGAACCCCGCTGTTGGAAAACGGATATACCCGCCTGGTGCGCGGGGAGGGAAATCTGGCCGGGCTGGCGGGTATGGAACGGGTTTTTGAACCCTGCGACAGCCATTGGCGGGGAATGGGAACGATCCCCCGGAGCGGGCTTGCCCTGCGAGAGGAATTTGCCCCATGGGACGCGGCGCGGCGCTTCGGCTTTTGCCCTGTGCAGGAGACGCAAACCCACGGCTGCTGTTGCGGAGAGGTCATTCGAGGGGTTCTCTCTCCCAGAGAATGCCCGCTATTCAATCGCGTTTGCACCCCGTCAGATCCTGTGGGACCGTGCATGGTGTCCTCGGAGGGGGCCTGCGCCGCTGCCAGTCGCTATGGCGGATGAGAGAGGAGAACAGACATGGAGGAAATCATCACACTGGATTACGGCAGTGGTGGATTAAAGACTTCTCAGTTGATTGAGGAGGTCATTTTGCCTGCGTTTGGCAATCGGGAATTATCGCGCATGGGCGACGGTGCTGTCCTGGCGGATTTGGGCGGTCCGGCGGTGTTTTCCACAGACAGCTTCGTGGTCAGCCCGTGGCGGTTTCCCGGGGGAGACATCGGTAAGCTGGCGGTATGCGGCACGGTCAACGACCTGTGTATGGCAGGGGGCCTTCCCAAATACTTGAGCTTTTCCGTCATTTTGGAGGAGGGCTTCCTCTTGGAGGACTTCCGCGCCATTGTCCATTCGGCGGCCGAAACTGCCAAGGCCGCCGGTGTAGAACTGGTCACCGGAGATACCAAGGTGGTGGAGCGAGGCAGGGGAGACGGCATTTATATCAACACCGCGGGCATCGGCGTTTTGCGGGCGGCCGGCTTGGGCCGGGAGGCAATTTGTCCTGACGACGTGGTGATGATCAGCGGAACGGTGGGCTGCCACGGAGCCGCTGTGTTGATGGCCCGGGGAGAGCTGCCGTTGCAGGGGGACCTGCGGTCGGATTGCATGACCCTTCATTGCCTCAGCGCCGCCGCTCTGGAGGCGGGAGGCGTCCGTATTCTCCGAGATCCCACCCGTGGCGGCGTGGCAACCACCTTGAATGAATTTGTGGAGGGGGGACCGCTGAGCGTGGAGTTGGATGAAACCGCGATCCCCAGGGATGCCACGGTGGAAACGGCCTGCGATTTGCTGGGGCTGGACAGCTTGTATAGCGCCTGCGAGGGCCGTATGCTGGCTGTGGTGGCACCGGACCGGGCGGAGGCGGTGCTGGCCGCGCTGCGGGAAACTCCCGGCGGCGAGAGCGCTGCCTGCATCGGGCATATCTCCCGGCAATATCCCGGGCAGGTGGTGCTGCGGACCGCGCTGGGCGGCAGTCGGATTTTGGGGAAACTCACGGGCGCGCAATTGCCGCGCATCTGCTGAAAAAGCAATCCAACTTCCATGCCCTGCCAGTCCCGCCTTCAAGGTCACTGCAGACGAGTTGAACATCCGAAAAGGCTCCGGAACAGGCTTTGCCACGAACGGAAGCATCAAGGACAAAGGAATCTACACCATCGTCCTCGAGGATGCAACCGGGAAATGGGGAAAGCTGAAGAGCGGTGCCGGGTGGATTTCTCTTGCCTACACAAAAACGGCCTGATGTTCAACAGGAAGCGCAGTCGGCGCAGAAAGAAAAAACCACTGCGGACGAGGACGAAATTCGTCATCGCTGCAATGGTGAACATATCTTGGTACACAATCGCCGTGCTTGCAATCTCATGCTTTGACCACACCGTTCCCTCAGAACTCACCGTTGCGTGGACGGTAAAACTCGTCCTTCTTGCAGGAATAAAAGTAAAAAGCAGATCCTCCGGCGATGATAGCAACGCCGAAGGATAAAGCAAAGAGCCGGGGAGTTTATCCCCCGGCTCTTTTTCTTTGCACAAATATGAGTGCTACCAAAAGTCCATCGTAAAAATAGACTGTGGAGCGGTTCAAATTTGCGCCATTTGGTGCGGGCATGGGGACTCGAACCCCAACACATTGCTGCATAAGAACCTAA